>NZ_JBKVCZ010000060.1:0-39174 GCF_046966825.1 Hungatella sp.
TTTCCTTTGCCGTCATCACGGACCATAAGCTTCCGTAGTTAGGCATATATGCCACATTCATGGTGATCGGCTCTGCCTTGGCTTCTGTAGGAGCCTCTGTTGTCTCCTCAGCCTTTGCCTCTTCCTTTGTCGTCTCCGCCGCCGCGGCCGTTGTCGTCTCCGCAGGTGCCGCTGTTGTTGCCTCTGTCTTGGTGCTTCCGCAGCCTGCCAGTGATGCAGCTACCAGAGCCGCCATAATTAATGGTAATGCCTTCTTCATAATGTTTTCCTCCTTAAATGGTTTTTATAAAACATTGGTTTTTATAAAGCATTTCAATAAACACTCCCTATTTACGCACTTCCAGATATTCCTGATAAACCTCGCCCCAGATATACGTCTTTAAATCCAGGAATGGAAGCTCCATCTTCATCTCCTGCGTACGCGGATACGGAAGATTGATGTCCACAATCTTTTTGATGCGGCCTGGTCTCGCGCTCATGATAATAACCTTGGTGGCCAGAATAACGGCCTCCTCCACATCATGGGTGATAAAGAAACAGGTCTTCTTCTCTTCCTGCCACGTCTTTGTCAGCTCTGACTGAAGCTGGGTTCTCGTCTGTGCATCCAGCGCTCCGAAGGGTTCATCCATGAGAAGCACTTCCGGCTGCACCGCATAGGCTCTGGCGATCGCCACTCTCTGCTTCATACCGCCCGACAGTTCCTTCGGGTATGCGTCCACGAACTCCTCCAGCTCCACCATCCTGATGTACTTCATGGCGATTTCCCTGGCCTGTGCGTCGTTCATACCTTTTAATTTAAGGCCAAACATAACATTCTTTAATACGGTCAGCCATGGGAATAAGGCATACTGCTGGAAAACCACGCCTCGTTCCGTACCGGTGCCTTCCACCTTCTTGCCGTCTACGTAAACGGCGCCGGAGGTAGCCGGGAGAAGGCCTGCGATAATATTCAGCAGGGTAGACTTTCCGCAGCCGGAAGGGCCGACCACGCAGATAAATTCATTCTCCATAATATCCAGGTCAATGCCGTTTAACGCCACCATACGTCCCTTGCGGCCTTCATAGATCTTCTCCACATGATCGATCTTAACCTTTATATTTCTCTCGTTTCCTGCCATCCCGTGAACTTCCTTTCCAGATATTTGATGATCTTTTCACTCGTAATTCCGATGATACCGATGATAATGATGTAGAGAAGCATCGGCGGAACATCGAAGCTGTTGTTTAAAGAACGGATTCTCATACCGAGTCCCGCTACGGCGCCTGTCGATTCTGCGGCGATTAAGGTTGTCAGCGCAACGGATACACCGAGACGGACTGCCGTTATGATAAATGGGGTGGTTGCCGGGAAAATAACCTTTACAAAAATATCTCTGTCTTTTGCTCCCAGAACCCGGGCGGCCTTGATCAGTGTCTCATCCACGTTGCGGACGCCCTGATAAATGGTAACGCACATAATTAAGAAAGTTGCAAGCCAGATAACGATAACCTGTGGCTTTCTGCCGACGCCTGCCGCGATAACAACAAGCGGTACGTAAGCCAGAGGCGGAATATTACGAATAAACTGAATCCACGGTTCTACTATGTAGCGTACCGGACGGTACCATGCCATCATAAACGCGATGGGCACTGCTGTGACAAAGCCAAGGATAAATCCCAGAATGACGGAAATCATACTGCTGGAGAAGTCGTTCCACAGAACCCCTCTCTCAATCATAGTTTTCAGTGATTTGACTACCTCCGGTAAAAATGGAAAACTTCTTGCGGTAGACGGATTGACCGAAAGCCAGAACCAGAGCACAATGGCAACCAAAAATGATATCAGCAGCCAACCCCAGTTTGGTATTGCGGCAACGATGTCCTTCTTCTTTTTGTTTTCAGAATTCCCAAAAGACATTTGTAAATCCCCTTTCTTTGTGATTTTCCCTAATACACATCTCTATTTTATGTGTATATTATAACACATTGTATAAAATTAGCACCTCTTATTTAGTCAAACGTTTGCGTAACCGTAAAGATAAAACTTCACGCAAACGTTTGACCATTCACCTATGGCATTTTGACCGTTTTTCGTGTATACTTATGATAAACTGGCATGAATAATAAGGATGTTAAACTTAAGTAAAGGGGGCTGGTTTATGACACTGAAAGAAATCGCCAAAGAAGCCGGCGTATCCATCTCCACGGTTTCCCGGGTCATCAATAAAAACAGCACAAATGCGGCCAGCAAAGAGGTGCAGGACCGGATCTGGGAGATTGTGAGGCGCACGGGATATACGCCCAACAGCACGGCCCGCGATTTGAAGATGGGAGGCACCGATTCTCCCGAACCGCTCTCCCGCTCGATTGCCTGTCTCTTTGCCCGGACGGAGGATTCCAAATCGGATCTTTTCTTCTCCACGCTGGCACGCAGTATTGAACAGGAGGCGTTTAAGCATAATTATGTGCTCAAGTACTCCTTTACCGCCATTGACATCCATCATCCCAACACCTTCCGTCTCATTACGGACAACCATGTGGACGGCGTCGTTGTGCTGGGACGGTGCGACAAACAGACGCTCAGTTTTTTAAAGAAGTATTTCAACTGCGTCGCCTATACCGGTTTGAATATTCTGGATGCAAAGTACGACCAGGTCATCAGCGACGGCTACCAGGCCTCGCTGACCGCTATGAACCACCTTATGAGCCTCGGCCACACGCGAATCGGATATATCGGAGAGACCAGGGATGAGGACCGCTACACCGGATACTGTACCGCCCTGAACACCGGCGGCATTCCCTTGAAGAAGGAATACGTAGCAGATGTCCCTCTGTCATCGGAAGGCGGCTACCGCGGCGCCAGACAGCTGATTGACCGGGGCGTCGATGTCTCCGCCCTCTTCTGCAGCAATGATGTGACGGCCATCGGAGCCATGAGAGCCATTCAGGAAACGGGATGCCGGATTCCGGAGGATGTCTCCATCATCAGCATCGATGATATCGATACGGCCCAGTATCTCTCCCCCATGCTGACCACCATTCACATGCCGGTGGAGGAGATGGGACAGATGACGGCGAAAATCCTGATTGACCGCATCGAGGGCGGCCACCGTCTTCCGATCCGCATGAATCTGCCGTACTACCTGGCCAGCCGTGAAAGCTGCGGTCAGTACCATCCTTCCAGAAGCCTGGCAAAGTCAAAATAATTAATATAGAAGAAAAGAGGTAAATTTTATGCTCGTAACGATCTTTGATACCAACGGATCCGCTGTCATCGACAGCATCGGCGCCCAGTTAATCTCCTATAAGGACAGCACCGGAAAAGAATACATCTGGCAGAGAGACCCGAAATTCTGGAACCGCTGCTCCCCGCTGTTGTTTCCCATCGTAGGAAACTGCCGGAACAACAAAACCATCATTGAGGGGGAGACCTGCTGCATCGAAAAACACGGCTTCTGCCGCGATGTAGATTTCCAGGTCACCAGACAGTCCGATACCATGGTTACCTTTGAAATTCACGATACGGAAGAGACGAAAGCCATTTATCCATACTCCTTCCGCCTCTCCTTAACTTATGTCATTGAGAACGGCATGCTTTCCATGGAATACTGCGTAGCCAACACCGATGACAGAACCATCTACTACTGCCTCGGCGCCCATCCCGGATTTAACTGTCCGATGGAGGAAGGCGCTTCCTTCACCGATTACGAGCTGGAATTCGAAGAGGAGGAGACCGCATCCAGCATGGTTTACGATCTGGAACACTTACAGTTTGACCCGTCCCACAGAGTACCCCGTCTCGATCACAGCCGCAGGCTGCCGATCACAAGGGAGCTGTTCAAGGACGACGCCGTATACTTTGACGACTTAAACTCAAGGAAAGTATCCATTATCAATAAGAATACGGGACACGGTATTGAGGTAGGATTCCCTGGCTTCGAAACAGTCGCTTTCTGGACCCCTTACCCGGCAGAAGCCCCATTCCTGTGTGTGGAACCATGGAACGGCTCCGGTATCTACGCCACGGAAGACGATGAATTCGTACATAAGAATCATGTACAGAAGCTGGAAACAGGGAAAAGCAAAACTTACGGTCTTACCATTCGGATCATCTGATTGGAATAAAAAAGCCGGAATAATTTGGAAGAAGCAGCTATTTTCTTCACTCTGCCTCCTCCAGATTATTCCGGTTTTCTTATCTGTCGTATCACATCTGTTATACCTGGCCTGTTATGCCTGATTTGTCGTACCTGATCTGTTATGACTGATCTATTATACCTGATCTGTTATAACTGATCTATTATACCTGGTCTGTCATACGACGCTAAAATTTTCCTGAGCAAACTGCATGTACTTTTCCATAAACATCTTTCTGCGGCTGCTGCTGATATACAGCTTCTCGCCGTTAGCCATACGAATCTCATCCCCCTCCATACTGCGTATCTGCAGCATATTAATCAGAGTATACTGATTAATACGTGCGAAGTGGTAATTGGAAAGTCTCTGTTCCTCCACATCGAGTCTGGCCTTGACCCGTATTTTTTTCTTTCCCAGCACTACGCTGGTCTTTCTGTCGTAGGATTCCAGAAAACAGATATCCTCCATGTTGTAGACTATGGGCTGTCCATTAAATACTGCTGTATATTTAGCACGGGATAATTTCTTCCATTGATCCCTTCGTCCGCAAATATAAATAATTAAGCTGTCCTGCTCCTTCTGCTTCAACTGATTAAACACAGATTCCTTTGCTGTCCAGTCAGAATCCACATAGACAATGATGGCACTATAATTCTTTTCCTCCACGGCCCTGCATAGCTCCTCCGTGGATAAGAAATAATCTTCTTTAAACAGAACCCCTCTTTTTTTCCATTTTTTAAAGTATTCTCCTGCATTATCCAGCTGTGACGTATTGCCTGCGTACACTGCTCTCCTCATGCACGCTACCTCCGTAATTTCCTGATATCATATAATTTTGAGATCTCATAGTATATAACGTATTTTTCTTCTGACTGTGACGTACAAAACAAGATATTCTGCAAGTTGCGCATAAATCCGACAAAACTCCTCAAACTAATAACAGTACAGCTTTGCGAAAGGAGATACTAATGGAAGACGATAAAAATGCAATCAGCCAGCCCGATGATTTTGATGTTGATATCCAGGCGTGTTCCACCATGGACTGCACCGGCCTCATCCCCGCCCTGCCTGAAACCGAGGCGGAGCAGGAAGCCTACGAGGACTTATACCCTTACATCACGCGCGCAAAGAATATCGCAGAAGACAAATAGGTTCTGTCATAAATATCCTGAATAACGAAAACCCCCGGAAGGCGTTCTGCGCCTTTTCGGGGGTTTTGATTCTTATATCCTGTTTTAAAGGGATCTCCTATACGCCTGAATAAGCAGAGAAACCGCCGTCAACCGGAATAACCACGCCTGTGATGAAGCCGGCTGCCTCATTGTTTAACAGGAACAGAAGTGTTCCGTTTAATTCTTCTGCCTCGCCGAAACGTCCCATTGGAGTCGCTGCCAGAATCTTGGCAGTTCTCGCAGTAGCTGTTCCGTCCTCGTTGAACAGAAGCTTTTCATTCTGCTTTGTCACAAAGAAGCCAGGGGCCATGGCATTTACACGGATGCCGGCCTTGGAGAAATGAACAGCCAGCCACTGTGTAAAGTTGCTCACAGCTGCCTTCGCGCCGCTGTAGGCCGGAATCTTCGTCAGTGGGGTGAAGGCGTTCATGGAGGAAACGTTTAAGATGTTGCAGCCTTCTCTGCCGATCATGTCTTTTGCGAAGATCTGTGTCGGAAGCAGGGTTCCCAGAAAGTTTAAGTTGAATACGAACTCCACGCCCTTCGGGTCTAAGTCGAAGAAGGATATGGTATCCGCCTCGATGTCGCCCATCTCAAAGTATTCCTTCGTCGTCTGTGCCTTCGGATTGTTGCCGCCTGCGCCGTTTACCAGAACGTCACACGGACCTAACTCAGCCAGCACCTTTGCGTGAACCTCTTCCAGGCTCTCGCGCTCCAGAACGTTTGCCTTGTATGCCTTTGCGGTATGGCCAGCTGCCACGATGTCCTCTGCAACCCTGCCGGCCGCCTCTTCGTTCAAATCGAGAACCGCAACCTTTGCGCCCGCCTCAGCCAGCGTCTTTGCAAACATACCACATAAAACTCCGCCTGCGCCTGTAACAACTGCAACTTTTCCTGTCAAATCCGTTCCAAATGATAATCCCATAAGTCATTTCCCTCTTTCTATTTTAATAATCACTGATTTACAAATCTTTGATTTTTGTCTCAATCCTACCGGCTCATTTTGTCGATGGCTTCCCAGAGTCCGTTTAAATAGGTGGCGCCCAGCGCTCTGTCGTAGAGGCCATATCCTGCGCGCCCTGTCTCGCCCCAGATCATGCGGCCGTGATCCGGACGCATATAACCGTCAAATCCATTATCATAAAGCGCCTTTAAAATGGCAAACATATCAAGGGAACCGCAGCTGGATAAGTGCGCTCTCTCCTCGAAGCCCTGATTATTATCCAGAACTGCCACATTTCTCGCATGAACGAAATGGATTCTTCCCATGGCCGCATATTTAGCCGCCATCTTTACCACGTCGTTCTTATTGGAGCAGCCCAGGGAACCGGTACAGAGGGTGATGCCGTTGTGCTTATCGTCAACCAGCTTTAAGAAACGGTCCAGGTTCTCCTCGCAGGTGATGATTCTTGGAAGTCCAAAGATGCTCCAGCAGGGATCGTCCTCGTGGATCGCCATATTAACGTCACACTCCGCAGCTACCGGAATGATGGCTTCCAGGAAGTATTTTAAGTTGTTCCATAAGTCGTCCTCCGACATGGCGTTGTACTGGGATACTACTTTTTTTAATTCATCTCTGGTGTAGCTGGAATCCCATCCGGGAAGTGTTAAATCGCTGTCGCTCTCAAGTGGGTTTACCTTGTCTACCTGATCCTGATAATAGACCAGTGATGTGGAACCGTCCTCCAGCACGTGGTCCAGCTGAGTTCTTGTCCAGTCAAAGACAGGCATGAAATTATAACAGATGCATTTGATTCCCGCCCTGGCAACGCGGCGGATATTTTCGCAGTAGTTCGCAATGTACTGGTCTCTCGTCGATTTGCCCAGCTTGATGTCCTCATGAACCGGAATGCTCTCGATCACCTCAAACGCAAGGCCCGCATCCTCGGTTTCTTTTTTAAGCTTTGCAATGCTTTCATTGCTCCATACCTCGCCGACCGGAACGTCATATACGGCCGTTACGATGGAATACATGCCCGGGATCTGGCGAATCTGCTCCAGCGTTACCTTGTCATCGTCTCCGTACCATCTGAATGATAATTTCATGATAAACCTCCTTGAATATTAGAAATTTGTCTGCAGCCCGTCTTCTCGCTGCCTCATGTCCTTAGTATAACAAATTCTGTTTTGAATACCATGGATTTAGTTGCCGTTCACATTGCAAAAGTTGCGGTTCTCTACTATACTATAGCTAAGGAACAGGATGCTTCACACACTGTCTTTGGAGGTTTTCACATGAAAAAAGAATTATCTACCGGTTTTAATACCAGACAATACATGAATTCCGGGGAATTTGAGGTATTTTTTTACAATGACATCGATCTCGATCATGTGGTGGATCATACCCATCACTATTATGAGATCTATTTTTTCCTGAACGGAGACGTGACCTATGAGGTGGACGGGAACCGGTACGAGCTGCAGTACGGCGACTATTTAATGATCCCGCCGGAGACGAGGCACCATCCCATCTTCCATTCCACCGGACAGGACTACCGCAGGTTCGTGCTCTGGATCAGCCGCCCCTATTACGAGGCGCTGGTGGCCAGATCTGAGGATTTTGCCTACAGCTTCCGTCAGGTGGAGGAAAAAAAGCAGTACCATTTCCGGACGGACTTTATCATCTTTCAGGATCTCCAGGGACGACTTCTGGACATGATTGAGGAGATGAGGGGGAACAAACCGTTTCGTGAGACCTCCGCCCATTTAATGGTCTGTTCCTTCCTGCTCCATTTAAACCGGATTACCTACGACTCCCTGCACCAGGTTCCCGCTGTCTATGAAAATGTGCTCTATTTAAATGTCTGCGATTATATCAACAACCATTTAGATGAGGATCTGTCCCTTGACCACCTGGCGTCATTTTTCTATGCAAGCAAATACCATATTTCCCACGTGTTCAAGGACAACATGGGAATCTCTCTGCACCAGTACATCTTGAAGAAGCGTCTTCAGGCAAGCAAAAATGGAATCCTGTCAGGGATTCCATTTGGTGAGCTGTACCATCAGTACGGTTTTTCAGATTATACCAGTTTTTACCGTGCATTTAAAAAGGAATTCGGCCTCTCGCCGAAGGAATTCAGGGAGCAGAAGTCCTTTCCGGAGGGGTATTGAGCGGTCGCCGGAGGGTCCGGCTACCGGCTCACTTTTTCCATTGGCTACCGGCTCACTTTCTCCCACCTGTCCCCGGTCCGGACATAGGTCACACTGCTTCCATCCTTTTGTGTCAGAAGGACAGAGTCCTCCTCCGTTCCCCAGCTGATGGAAGCCAGATCCCTGACCAGATACAGATCGGGACACTGGTAGATGGGCTCGCCGCTTTCCGCATCCCGGACTGTAAAGCCCGCGTAGACCTTACCCAGCAGCGTCTTCGTCTCTGAGGTCAGCAGAAGTCCGTTTTTCTCTTCTGCCGTCGTCTCAAATTCCGTCGCCTCGCTGCTGCGGTACGTGTGGTACTCATCATAGATATTCATGCCTATGATGATACCTGCCGCCACCAGGACCACCGCGACCGCCAGTATAACCGGTAGCCGCCTCTTATGAACGGCCCCGTACGTTTTAACAACCTTTGATTTTTTGTTCATCCGAACACTCCCTGTATAAGCACCATGTAGATCACGGTACCCGCTCCGATGCTCAGAAGTGAATTGCCCTTCCAGACATGGAGAAGCACGATCGCCGCGACCGATATTATCTCCGGCAGCGCATGCGGCCAGGAAATAAAATTAACGCCTTTTAAACAGTATACCACCAAAAGCCCGATTGTAGCATAGGGAAGTGTTGTTCCCAGAAAACTGATATATTCAGGAGTCTTCTTTCCTGCCGGAAACAGAATAAAGGGAAGGAATCTTGTGAGCAGTGTGGCCGCCGCCATCACAGCTATAATCACGATTCCCTGTACCGTATGTCCGCTCATGGTTCCATCTCCTTTCCGTTCTTCTTATAATCCCATGTGATCGCAGCCAGAATCAGAATCATGGCCGGTATGATAAATGCGCTCTGGCCAAAGACCACCACGCAGAGCGCCGATGCCGCCACGCCGGTCAATGCGGCCTTATGGCCGTTGCCCGACTTCCACTGGTCCGTAAATATGACGACAAACAGCGCAGTCAGCGCAAAATCCAGTCCTGTCGTATCAAATGTAATCAGACTCCCCAGCAGCACACCGATGACGGTTCCCGCCACCCAGTAGCACTGGTCCAGGATGGAGATCCAGAAGCAGACCCAGTATCTCGGAATGCTCTTCGGCGGCTCCTCATGGCATACGATGGAAAATGTCTCATCCGTCAGTGCAAAGATGAGATACGGCTTTAATTTCCCCGCGTCACGGTACTTGTCCAGCATGGAAAGGCCATAAAAGAGATGCCTGGCATTCAGCATCAGGGACATTAAAAATGCGTAAATGGGATTCACCATCGCCGTCAGAAATGTAATTCCCAGATACTGCAGGCTCCCCGCGTAGACAAACACGCTGATGGCGAGGGCCCACCAGATACCGAAGCCGTTGATGTTCATTAAAATTCCATAGGCGGTTCCCAGCACAAGATATCCCGCCATCACCGGCACCGTCCTGGGAAACGCGTACTTCAAAGCTCTTATTCTTTCTTGATGTTCCATGTGTTCTCACCTGTTCACTTGCTTTTTTTATGTATATTGTTTACTATATTAATGTAGAAAAGTGATTTTGTCAAATACAGGAGGTTTACGATGGATTTGATTTCCCAATATGATTCCTGCACGCTCTGTCCCAGGAGCTGTATGGCCGACCGCCGCACCGCTGGAGCGAAGGGCTTCTGTGGCTGCGGTGATACCGTCATGGCAGCCCGGGCGGCCCTTCACCAGTGGGAGGAGCCGTGGATCAGCGGAATCCACGGAAGCGGCACAGTATTTTTCACCGGATGTACCCTTCGCTGCTGCTTCTGCCAGAATTACCCCATCAGTCAGGAGGGACTGGGAAAGGAGCTCACGGTCCGGCAGCTTGGCGATATCTTTCTTCGCCTTCAGGATGAAGGCGCTCACAATATCAATCTCGTCACCGCCACCCAGTATCTCCCCTCTGTCATCCCCGCCCTGGATCTCGTAAAGCCCAAGCTTTCCATCCCCGTAGTCTATAACTGCGGCGGCTACGAACGGACAGAGGTGGTAGAAGCCCTTAAGGGCTACGTGGACATCTGGCTGCCAGATTTGAAATACTACAGTTCCCGGCTGTCCGCCCGCTACAGCAAGGCGCCGGACTACTTTGAAAAGGCATCGGCCGCCATTCTGCAGATGATCCGGCAGACCGGGACGCCCGAATTCACTTCCTTTCAGGATCCGGAAACCCCCGATGCCCCCGCATGCACACTGATGAAAAAGGGAGTCATCATACGCCACATGGTGCTGCCCGGGGCGAAGGACGATTCCATTTTGCTGCTGCACTGGATGAAGGAACATCTTCCGGAAGGGAAATTCGATGTGAGCCTGATGAGCCAGTACACCCCATTTTATAAAAGCGGCAGTTTTCCGGAGATCAACCGCCGCATTACATCGTATGAGTACTATAAGGTAGTCGATACCGCCATTGAGCTGGGACTTGTCCATGGTTTTATGCAGGAAAAAAGCAGCGCAAAAGAAGAATATACGCCGCCTTTTAACCTGGAAGGACTCGATTCAGTCAGTGATGCGTGAGTGTGGAGGAGCCGAAAGGCTTTCCGCACCGCAGCCGCATCACCCCACTACAGTTTCGTCCGCAGGAACCGGAATCCCTTTGCCGGTTCCACCGATACTGCCGTGCCGTTCACCAGGAATTCTTCCGCGTCTCTCACCCGGATTTCCCCATACTGGCTGTCTGTAAACGCAGCGCTGCGATCCCCGTTCCATTCGATTTCCATCTCCTTTAAGCTTTTCTGAAATGCCTCGAAACTTCCAAATTCTTCCTTCGACCCGCATTTTACAATCACGGCATGGTTTAATCCCCGTGATACCAGTTCTTTCTCCGTGTTGGCTCCATAGGCCGTCATCTCGTACCCGTTGGAAAACCAGCTTCCCAGATATCCGTCACCGGATTTTGCAAAGAACCAGCTGCCGTCGCAGGCATACGCTTCATACTCATAGACCGGCGTGTAGGCATGGATGTAATGTACGAGTTCGTTCGGATCGATGGCAAACACCATGACCGTTAAATTCCGGTACCGCTCGATCCACGGCATGGTTCCATTGCCCGCCCAGTAGCTGGGACGGTTTTCCCCGCTGAAGACCCGCTCTCCCGGATGATTGACATAGAAGATCGCCGGACGTTCCTTTCCGAATACCACATTCATCAGATGCTGCTGATGGCCGTGACGGAATGGCTTAAACCGTCTGACTCCCGCCGTTAAGTATTCTCCGGTCCGGTAAGTATTGATCTTCACCCCTGCGATTCCCTGGTCGGTTTCCATGACCACCCCCTGTCCTGGCTGGGGACGGCATTCCCTTTCGTAGTCCTCCGGCTCGTAATCGCTGACGGCGTATAAACAGGTGGCATTGCCGTAATAGGTACAGTAGCCTCTCCCCGTGGACACCCAGCTCACAAAATTCGGTTCGACCTGGAGCCGCGTCTTAATGGTCTCCTCGTAAATTCTTCCGTAGGTGGTATTCATCACGCCCTCAAAGGAGTTAAATCCGATGACCTGCATGGTGAAATCCAGCGCCCTTTTAGCCTTCTGCCGGATGTCCTCATCGGGAGCGTTCAAGTACAGGCTGAAAAATCCGATCAGATCGATGGGAATATAGGTTGCCGAATTCCACTCCGCGTATCCGTAGGCAAAAAAGTTGTCGAACCATGCAAGCACCCGCTTCTTCCCGATTTCAGACTGCTCCGCTCCCGTTCTGCCGCTGACGGTAAATGTCTCTTTCCCGAAAATACAGCCCCAGAGATACTGGGAAACGTGGAACAGGAATGCGTGATTTTCGCTGAAATACCACATCACGTCATTTCCCGGTTCATCGATCCAGTACCGGAAATTCAGCACCATCTCCCTGATCCGCTCCGCCTTTTCCGGCGTCAGAAGATTCCGGTAGCGGGTCATCAAGAGGGTCAATGGGGCAAGGCTGAAGTCCGCACAGTCGTCGTGGCGCTCGATTTTTTTGCAGGCCAGATCAAAGCCCTTCTCCGCATTGTCATTCCAGCCCTTTAACAGCTCCAGGGAGGTAATTACGGACTGGAAACCGATCTCGCCGTTCTTCACCAGGAATTCCAGGGCCTGCTGCTTCCTCTCCCCGATCGTCGCCGCCGGCTCCAGCACGATCCGGCTTTTCGGAATAATCCCGACGAATAAATTTCTCGGCACCACATAGTTCCCCACCGTTAAGCAGGCAGAGATTCTTGAAAGCCGGATGCTGCTTTCCTCTGTCTCAGCAAATACCAGGTAATCCTCATCCTTTTTCAGCGTCATTTCCGAATGTTCTATATCGGAAAGCTGCATTCCCGTTCCGCAGGGACTTGAAGTTAAGTACACCCTGGTGTCGCCGTCCAGAAGTGTCCGGTCGTAGCAGAGACGGACCTCTCCCTCCGTATACATGTCCTGCTGAAAATAGCAGCTCTTTAAGATTTCCTCCGCCTTTTTTATCTCCTCCGGCTGTTCGGTCACTTCCACACTGCCTTCCACCGGCGTCCCGCCCTTATACCGCAGTTCAAAATAGAAGAAGACATCACGTTCCGCCAGTTCATCCGCGTAAACCTTGATTTCATTAAGGCCTTTTTTCAGAAAAAGGTTCACCCGGGTGTGGCCTGCGATATTTCTGGTGTAAGGCGTATAGCAGGCCTGTTCCCCGCCGTTCACCCACACTCTCACTCCGCCGCAGGTATAGAGATCGAACGGGTAGCTTCCCTCCTCCGCCGTGCGCACGCCCGCCTTCGCATGGACGTATATGTATTGGGACGTATGAAAAAACGTAGATAAGTCAATTCTGTTATTCTCAAACGGGAAATAAAGATTCTCGTACAGCCCGTCGTACCGGGCCGCCTTTTTGATCCTTTCTTCCTTTAAAAATGCCTCTCTGACCGGATATACCACCTGAACATAGGATTCTTCCATGTTCACCTCGGCCTCAAAGGATTTCTTCGGGGAATTGAATGGTTCCTTCCCCATGGCTGTCACATTCCATCTGCTGATTGTCTCGTCATAACCGATCTGATACGTTAATTCCATGATTTTTTCTCCCTGAATGCAGTACTGGGATATGAAAGAAGCTTTCATACCCCATGTGCCTGATGATAAGTATTCAAATTGCAATGATCGTCCGCTTACTCATGAACTCCTGTAAGGTTCTCCAGGAACTGAGTCACTACGTAATCCATGACGCCGTCCGCATCAAGCTCGCCTGCGATCGCCCGGTCGAGTGCATCGCGCAGAGCGTTTCCTGTATTTTCGCCGCTGTGCTCCTGCTCTGTGATAGACTGGTCATACTGAGGCTGACTGATCGACTCTGCGATTTCCATGTTGAAAATGTTGATTCCCTCGATCTCGTAGTCCACTTCTACATCCTTCGTTCCCGGCAGATAGTTGCCGGTCTTGCAGTAGAGGGAGTAATTCTCCGGCTGATAGAACCATTCCAGAAACTTCTTCGCCTGGTCCTCCATACCTGAGCCATCGAATGCATACAGCCAGTTGCCGCCCAGACAGGTTGCCTTCTCTTTCTCATACGGCATGAGAACAGGAGTCCACTCGAAATCCTTAATATTCTGTGTATAATCTGAGATAACCCAGTTGCCTGCCATATGGGCCGCTACCGTACCTGTCTTAAATACGTCCTGCGCATTCTCTGCACCGGTTCCGATGGAGGCCTTGGAAATGCCGCCCTCCTTAAACATATCGAGGAAGAATTCCACACCCTTTTTCGTATCTTCACTTCTGAAGGTGACCTTTGTCGAGTCGTTCGGATCGAAATACTTCATGCCGAACTGATAAAGCACGGTTCCGGAACGCTGCTGCGAGTGGTCAATCACGAAAGGAGTCGTGATCTTCTCATTCTTTTCCGCTACCTCTTTTACTGCCGCGGAGAACTCATCCCATGTCCAGCGTTCCTCTGATGTGGTCGGATAGGAAACTCCTGCCTCGTCAAAGGCCGTCTTATTGATAACCATACCTACTGCCGTATCATTTACATCTGTACCGTAAAGCTTGCCGTTCCTGACGCCGCTTCGGTTGAAGTTGTCCGGATCAAGAGAGGTGTCGTCCAGCGGAAGTACGTAATCGATATACGTATCGAAGTTTGACATCTTGCAGATCGCCGGCAGATTGCCTGCCTTTGCACGGTTTTTGATCTGCGTCTCCATATCGGCATAAGCAATCTCATTGACAAATGCGGTCACGCCCTGGTCCTTGTGCTCCTCGTTGAACTTTTCTACGACAGCCTTCATCGCACCGCCTTCCAGCGTATCGTCGGCAAGCAGAATCTCCAGTTCCACATTTCCTTTTTTTGCGGACTCTTTGCCGGAGCACGCTGTCAGCATGGTCATTCCTGCCAGTGATAAACACACTGCGCCTGTCAGTAATCTTTTTTTCATGAATCATTTCCTCCTGATTTTTGTTATATGATTTGTTGTTTTTCACATTGTTCCTTAATTTCTGCCGCCATTTCGCGATTATCCCTTAACACCAGACGACATGTTGGCATTCATAATCTGTTTATTGAAGATGATAAATACGATCAGAATCGGAATCATGGAGAGAACCGCCGTAGAGAGCAGAACCGTCCAGTTGACCGCCTCCGCACCGGACAGCGTCCTCAGTGCCAGCTGAAGCGTATATTTCTTCGGATCACTGAGTGCGAGCAGCGGCCAGATATAGTCGTTCCATCTCCACTGGAAACTGAAGATCGCCAGAATCGCTATCTGCGGTTTACAAATCGGGAGCATGATTCTCACAAAGATGGATCCTTCATTAGCGCCATCGATACGCGCTGATTCCATGAGCTCTGTCGGTACTGTGATAAAGAACTGCCTCATTAAGAATACGCCGGTCATGGTTCCTACGGTCGGTATGATGCAGCCCCAGAGGCTGTTGTAAAGGCCAAGGGTATTCAATACGGTAAAGCTTGGGCTCATTATGACCTCGGTCGGCAGCATGGTCGTCGCAAGCAGACACATAAACAGGACATTCAGCCATTTGTACTTATATTTTGCCAGCGCGTAGCCGCACATACAGCTCATTAAAACGGTGATAACCGTAGCAGTCACTGTGATAAATGCAGTATTGCTGGTGTATCGGATTAAATCAAACTGCTGAAGCGCAGTCGTGTAATTCTCCAGTGTAAAATGCTCCGGCAGTATGGTCAACGGATAATTAAATAATTCCGATCCATCCTTAAAGGAACTGATAATCAGCCATATGACCGGGAAAATCCAGAGAATGGCGAAACCGAATGCGAACACATATTTTAAGACTTTATTTGCAGTTTTCACTTTTCTCCACCTCCCTAATCATTGCTCTTGTCGCTGACCTTCGTCTGTACGAAAGAAAGGATCAGCAGGATTACAAACAGCACCATGGAAACGGCACTTGCGTATCCGACCTTGTTCTTGGTAAAGCCGGTTGTGTAGATATACTGGATCATGTATGTCGTGGCCGTACCCGGACCTCCGTTCGTAAGGGTCTGCACCATGGCGAACACCTTGAAGGAGGAAATCACGGAGAGAATGATGACCATGAAGGAAACCGGTTTTAAATGGGGCAGTATGATATGCTTGAATGACTGCCATTTGTTTGCCCCGTCTAAATTTGCCGCTTCCAGCAGTTCTCCCGGAACCTGTTTGAGCGCCCCGATGAAGATCAGCATATTCGTTCCGCATCCGGACCAGATGCCCGCAATGATCGTGGTAACGAAGGCGGCCGTCGGATTTGTCGCCCATTTGATTCCGTCCAGACCGATACACTGAAGCAGGTAATTGATGAGGCCGAAGCTCTCGCCGAAGATCCATCTCCAGGTAAGACCGACCATGATGGTCGAAAGCAGGATCGGCCAGTAAATCAGGATTCTTAAGATCGTGATGCCTTTGATTTTCTCTGAGGAGAGTAAAAGTCCCAGTCCCAGCGCCACCGCGTAGCCCAGAGGCACGGAAACGATGGAATAAAGGATCGTCTGCCACAGGGTCTTATAAAATTCCGGATCACGAAACAGCTTGATGTAATTGCTCAGCCCGACGAAATCCATCTGCTTAAACCCATTGTAATTGGTTAATGAGTACCAGACGCCTACTATCGCAGGCGCTACGAAGAATACCAGAAAGAACAGGATATTGGGCAGACAGAAACCAAATGCCCAAAGCTGGCGCGTGTCCCTCTTCTTTCTTCTGGCAGGCGCAGCCCCCGCCGTATTCGTATTTGCCATTATTTTACCTCCCTTGTCAGCTCTTTTCCCGCTTCAATCAGATACAGGATCGCCATCGCCTGCCCGTAAGGCATCGGACGGATCTCAATGTCCTTGTAAAACTGCTTTTCTTCCCTTCCCATCGGGGTTCCGTAGGATACCTGTCCTACCACGCCGTCCTCGCTGATGTAATCCATCACAGCTCCCAGCGGCTTCATTCCGCATTCTGCAAAGGATTCATCGATCAGTCCCATGTGGGCCGCCTTCAAAATACCGTATGCAAAGCCTGTCGTTGCGCTGGTCTCCAGATAGGAATCACTGTCGTCGATCAGCGTATGCCACATTCCGTTGTCCGCCTGGTATGTCTTTAAGGCTTCCACCTGGTTTAAGAGAGTCTCGGTCAGGAGCCTCCTGATCACCGGCCCGCAGTCGTCTCCCAGGATCGCGATCAGCTCCGGAATCGCGATCGTAACCCAGCTGTTGCCTCTTCCCCAGAGCCCTCCGGCGAAATTATGCCTGCCGTTGAAGGTCCAGCCATGGAACCACAGCCCTGTCTTCCGGTCCTCCAGATACTTTTTGTGGAGTTCAAACTGATACTGTGCCTCCTCGATGCACGCCCTGTCATTCATCAGTTTCCCCATTCTGGCAATAAAGAGAATGGTCATAAACAGAGTATCGTCCCAAAGCTCCTGTTCATTCAGCGTATCGGAGGTGAGATGCTGGAATCCGCCTTCCTTCGTTCTCGGAAGCTCGGTCAAAACCTTTTTAAGCCATTCCCTGCAAGTCTCCCAGTAAATCTCATTCTTTGTGTATTCATACAGATATGTAAGTGTCAGCATGGGTGCCGTGGTGTTGATGTTGCAGGATGGAAGGCCGTCGGCAATCCGCTCGTCGTAATACCGTTTCAGCATGGCAAGCGCCTTCTCATCCCGGTTTTCCTCGAACTGCTTCCAGAGCCCGAACAGCCCGACTCCCTGAGTCCATTCCCAGAAACGGTATTTCTGAACGTCGTCTCCCGCCAGGTTATCGGTTTTCATGTTCTGAAGGAAAATATCATCATCATCGTAAAGAACTTTTTCAAATCCATTGATGAGACATTCCAGTTTTTCTGTAATTTCCTCCAAAAGCATGTCTTTCTTTTCTTCCAGATTATTTTTCATCATCATCTCGCTGTCTCCTTAAACTATCTATATTATATAGCCAATCATTCTGGCAAGCTATGCAATTATTGTTAGAAATAGAGTAAAAGTATTGCATATCTTGCTCAAAGCGACTGTTATGAATGTTTTACACAAATTTTAAATACTTTCTCCAGTGGTGTATACTCATTGCAGTACACCGTAAATCCGGAGTCGTTGACCTCTTCCCCGGAATAATGTCCTTTGAACTCATGACTTCCAAATCCCGGCCCCATGACAAGCTCTCTGTCGCTGTCCTTCACCTGTAAACAGCCATCCCGCAGAATCATGCCGCTTCCTGCCTCTGTCTTCATATAAAAATGTTCATTTTCAACCGTTGTCCCCGCGGGTATGCAGATCTCCAACCGGAGAGGAAGCCCCTTTAAGCCATCTGCCTTTAAATGAAGTTCCAGCCCCTCGGGAAGCTCCCGGATCTCCAGCCTCGTGTACAGCCTTTCCGGAAGCAGCTTCTTCCTCTTCGTCTGGTCCATCTCCCACCAGTCGGAGGTATTCTGAGGCTCGTCAAAGGGAAGATAGTACCAGGAGTCAAACGCCTCGCTCAGCACGCAGCCCTGCTCGTTCACTTCCATCGTCTTCGGGACGAAATTCCGCTTCTCGCAGCAGCTCTCGCCAATCTTCACACAAACAGCCGTACTCCCCGTCTTAAAAAACAGGAAGGAACTCTTTCCATTCAGAACCGTGTAGGTATACTCCTCTTTTTTCACCCGGAGAACGCCCGAGTGTCTGAAGTATTTCCGGTAGGATTCCGCAAATCCGTATTCCGTAAATTCATGCTTCATCATCTCATCGTGTGTCATAATCACCGGGAAGCAGTCCGGCGCGATATCCCCGCGTTCCATATTATCCTTCACGATCTTATGCGCCGCACCATCGAAGACTCCGTCGTCCCCCAGGCATGCCGCGTATAGGTACTGGTAAAAGTACTTGTCCGCATATTCGGCCCTTCCCTTATCCTGACGGGACGAGTTCTGTGTGAAAATGGTATCGTCCGGGTCGATATAGAGAAGCATCATCTTCAGATTTTTTCTTGCGTAGTCGTAATAAAGCTCCTCGCCGGTCTCCTGTCCAATGGCAAACATGGCGTTATTGACAACGGCATTGTAATTACCGGTGGAACGCTCGGCATACTCGCCGTCCTCATCCTCATCGACTCCCTCGGCCAGATACTGGGCCGCCCGTTTTCTCAGGCTGTCTGCGAACGCCTCGTCCTCTGCGAATAAGTTAGCTCCCTGCAAAAGCGCCGCGGTTATGCCCCATCTGTGATTCGGCGTGTGGAATCCACCGTCACGGATCGCCTTTAACGCATCCTGCATGATAACCAGATATTTTCTCTTCAGAACCTCTGTCTTGTCTCCGCCGGTTCCGTATTTGTCTAACAGACGGTACCCCAGGATCAGCCTCTTAAAGCAGAAGGAAGTATCGGCGGCGGACTGGAAGTTGCAGGTAGGATAATCGAAGGATCCATTTTCCCGCTGCATTCTCCGGACAAAGCCGCAGGCCAGATCGATCGCGTCAAACAGTGCTTCGTTCCGGTAAAATCTGCTGTCCTCCTTAAAATAGACAGACAGCGCCGTAGCCATATGGTAGATGGTCGTCTTCGCCTCCGCCACATCACCGTGCATCCCGCCATACTGGATGCTCTCCGGATTCTTATCCTGGCTTCTTAAAAAGTTATCGGTTCTGATCTCCGCGCCCTTCATCAGGTGTTTTATATAACGTTTCATTCCACATTCCTCCAAATATATTTTTGCAGTGCCATGTAACAGATATTAAATCCGACCATACAGGCCGGCAGTATCATAAAGCTTAACCGGTATCCGATCGCCCCCGTGATCATCCCGAAGAACAGGTTGAACACAATATCCGCAACCGTCGCCACGCTGATAATCGCGCCTGTTCTGGTCGCCACTACCCCGGCCGGATAAATCTGCTGAATCAGCAGCACCATGGTTGGGTAGAGCACGGAAATCGCCAGACCGGATATGCTTAGAAGCAGAATTCCATTTTCCCCGGTCAAAATCCCTGCACAGAACAGCAGGGTTCCCACTGTTCCAAAGATCCGGATACTTTTCACCGTTCCTTGTCTTTGGACCACCGGCGCAAAGATCAGCCGTCCAACAGTCATGCCGCCCCAGAACAGGGATAGGTAAACCGAGGCTTTACCGCTTGGAAGCTGGAACGCCTGAATACAGTACGAGAAGAGCCAGTTCATGATTCCGTGCTCCCCGATGAAGTAAAAGCCTATCATGGTGCACAGGAGAATGAAAACTGCCGGTTTAGGATTTGCCTGCGTGACGGGGGCTTCCGTTTTGACTTCGGATTGCAGGTGTTCCGGCCGCCTCTCTTCACCCAACGGAATTAAAATAAGGAGGAAGCCTGCGGCCGCTCCGATCAGAAGCAGAAGGAAGCTTACGCCTTTAAATCCGGGATAGCTGAGCCCATACCGTCCCAGCACAAACTGGCTGCCGCTGGTTCCTATTCCCTGGATAAAGAAGAAAATATTCACCATCAGACCCGCATATCCGCTGAAAACCACCGGCGTTAAAATATTTACTGTGGTATTTAACAGTGTCGATGCTCCCAGCGCAAAAAACATGGAGATCAGAATGCAGATATAGCTGTCAGACACCACGTTTAACAGCATGGACAGCACCCAGATTGCCGTCACCGACAGTACCACCGTTTTCCGCCCGAACGTATCCAGAAGCTTTCCGCCCAGACTCAGAAACAACAGGTTTCCCACATAGCTGATGGTAACAATCAGGGACAGCTGGGTATCGCTGAGCGTATACCGGTTCTGAAACACAGGGGCGAATATGCCTCTGAGCGAATCGCTGGAACCCAGCCCGAACATCAGAACCGCAAAACACAAAAATGGAACCGCTTTTTTCCACGTCTTCATTTATTTATCCATATCCTCCCGCTTTTCGATCTGTCTTATTCTCTATTTCATAGTAGAGTATATAGAAAATACAGGGCAATATCTATTCCCTTCTTGCTCTTTTTATCATTTTTATATTACGTATTTTGCTTTTTTTCCCGATTTATAGTAAAATAGAGTTAGTTTTGAATTGCGCGATTAAAATGCAGCGCTAAAGTAAAGGAGAAATTTTATGATGAAACCATACCCTGATTCCGTCTTAAACTACGAAAAGGGGTTTTCAATCATCATCAATGAACTGAAAACCCCGGTGGAAAATTCCATCTGCTACTATTTTGATTACGATGCGCGTTCCTACTCTGTGAACATGTCTTTCCCGCATATGCACATGTTTTACGAGATCATGATTCTCTTAAGTCCGAAGGCGTATCATTTTATCGCAGGAAAACCTTACTCCATCATAAACAATGATATCGTCCTGCTGGCTCCGGCCATCCTGCATCAGACGGAGTACTTACCGGGTCCTCCCAGCGACCGCATCATCATCAATTTCATGGTTCCCAAGCATCTGCTGCTCCACCCGGAAGGATATGACAGAATTCTGTCTATCTTCAATGATCCGGTCCCGATTTTCCGTTTTGACTTAGAGCGCCAGAAAACGCTGTTCCAGCTCATCAACCAGCTTACGGAACTAAGCCACACCGTAGAAGATTCCGCCATCAGAAATATGATGATAAACAACAAATTCACAGAATTTTTGTTCACACTCTACCAGATGCGGAACGAAAATCTCTATGAATACAATTCCGAGAGAAGCATCAAAGAGAAAATATATACCATCACCAACTACATACAGACGCACTATAACGAGGATCTCTCACTGGCGTACCTGGCCGACAAATTCTTTATCAGCTCCTTCTACCTGTCCCACCAGTTCAAGCTGGTGACCGGCTTCACCGTCGTGCAGTACATCCAGCAGACCCGCGTCAAAAACGCCCAGTATCTGCTGCTAAACACCAGCTTAAAGATCACCGACATCGCGGAAAAGACCGGTTTCTCCAGCTTTTCCCAGTTCAACCGCGTCTTCCACCGCTTCTGCAGCATGTCGCCGTCCGATTATAAGACCTTTTATAATGAGAATGCGATGCGGGTGAATGTGCCGATGATGTCTACGAAGAGTAATTTATAATCTATCAGTTTACTAAAAAAATGAAAAAGCACTTACCCAAAGCTTAAAAATAGCTTAAAGGGTAAATGCTTATTCTTTTATACCGTGTTATCTTTTTTCGTCCAAAATAGCCAGCATCTGATTTGCTGTCACAATAAACGGTTTTATAGGAAAATGTTTTATATTCCCTGTAACAAGATAGGCATCTTCTTCCTGCATTTCCAGTACCACTTCATAAAAAGGCAGATCCTTCCTGTCCGGTAATATCTCCCCGCTCGATGCCGGTTCAATACAGATTCCATATTTGTCAAAGGTATCCAGCAGTACAGAAATCAAATCTTCTGAAAAAAGAAATTTCTTTCTATGCAGTACCTCACGATATTCTGCCAAAATCTCCGCGCTGAACATCGGTATGATTTCTCCAGAAAACACCCGGCTAACCACCTGTACCGTCGCGGCATCATTATGACTGGAAAGCAATGCAGAAACCAGCACATTCGTATCAATCACTGCATAGCAAATCATTCATGATCCTCCCCGCTTCTTGCCTGGTTAATTTCAGCATTGATTTCCTCTAAAGATAAGTCCTGTATTCCATTGACTTTTGCCTCTTCTCTAAGCGCCATAAAAGCCTTCATTCCGTCGTTCCTTGTAATATCCTGTTTCGGAGATACAATTTCAAACGGAATCTTGCGTTCACGCACTACCGCACGTGCAAATACATTAAAAGCCGTAGTTGCATTCATGCCAAAATCTGCGCATAAAGAGTCAAACTGCCTCTTCAATTCTTCGTCCATACGAACACTAAACGTAGCCTGTGCCATCTTTTGCACCTCCTTTTCTACCTTAATTATATGCGTTTAGGTTCTAAAAGTCAATTATAAGAACTTATCAGGTTCGTTTTCTTACGTTTCTTTACCTCTGGCAGGGCATTCCGGGATCGCCTTCTGCACCCGGAAGCATTTTCTCTCCCCGGATCCACGTTTCATCCACGCACACATATTTGACACATCTGCGGTTTCCAAAGCTGTAGGCCGCATGAATTTTTCCGTCTTTTGACTGCATCATAACGGGATACTCATATCGGCGGTTATTGATATCATTAAATTCACCGACGAACCCTTCTCCCAGCTCAATGATACGTTTATAAGGCCATGTCTTTCCGCCGTCATCTGAGATGGCAAAGGTAACCGGACAACGCTGATTCGGCCAGACCGTCTTAGCTGTATCATCGTTGAATTTAACCGGATTGTAAATAAGAGCCAGACTGCCGCTCTGTAATTTTATTGAAGAAATGGAAGAATTGTTATTGGGCAGGCAGGTTGGCACCGGACTCGTCCATGTATCCCCATAGTCTTCACTGTATGCAATATAGATGTGATCCGCAAAACGGCTTCTGAATAAAGCTGTCAATTTCCCGGGAGCCACTTCCATCAGATTAGCATGTACACGGCCGGCACTGTCTGGAATCTCTGTCTCCCGCCATGTCTTTCCCTCATCATCTGAAATCTGCACCACAGTGATATCACTGCCGTTTCTCGACTCATCCGGAAAACAGATCCAGTTTCCAAACACCCATCTTCCATTAGATAAAATCTGTATTTTCTGACGGCAGAAGGAACCCGGCCGGGAAAACATGGTCTCCGTAGGCCCCCAGGTATAGCCGTTGTCCTTAGATATTTTTCTCCGTATTTCGGCCGTATACTGCAGATTAAAATTCGGATTGTCATCGGGTGTCCGGGAAGTCTGTGCCGTATACATCAACCAGATTTCTCCGCCAGGTGTTAAAAAAAGAGAAGGATTCTGCTCTGACCGGGACGGATCATCCGAAACGATCTCGCCCACACTCCATCTGCTTTCTCCTGCCTTTAACCGTGACACGGCAATGCTGATGTCCGCATTTCCTTCATCACTCCCTGCAAACCAGCAGGCCAGCAAATCACCGTCAGGCAATTCCAGAAGATCTGCCGCATGCACACTGTCAAACTGGTTGGGAATCAGCGCCTCTATCGTATCCAGCAGATTATTGTGATACAGTCTGCCATCCTCTTCTAAACAGTTCAGCTCCACATATTCTCTCATAACCCAATCCTCACTCTCAACCCCCGCAGGCTCTTTATCCTTTACCTGTGGTTCTATTTTATAGTTTTAACCTTTTACTGCCCCAATCATAATACCCTTTTTAAAGTATTTCTGAACAAACGGATATACCATTACGATTGGCAGCATCGATACAAATATGGCCGCAGCCTTCAAATTCTGCTGATTTAACGTCACTCCATTTAAAATAACGTTTTTAAATGCCGTACTCGTTCCTGCATCCGCGATTACTACCTCTTTTAACACCTGCTGAATCACCTTAAAATTATCTGTTTTCAGATAAATCTGGGGAATCAGATATTGATTCCAAATAGATACCGCATAAAAGGTTCCTATGGTTGCCATAATTGTCTTCGACAGAGGAAAATACAGCCTGGTGAGAATCGTCCAGTCATTGGCCCCATCTACCACAGCAGCCTCCTCCAGCTCTCCCGGAATCCCTTCAATAAAGGTCTTTGTTATAATCAGGAACTGCGTGTTAATGGCACCCGGAATAATCATGACCCACGGGTTATCGATAAATCCCAGTTTATTATAAATAATATACTGCGGGATAATACCGGCATCAAAGACCCATGTAACGATGAAGGCTCCCATCAGGAAATATCTGCCTTTCAGCCTGGGTCTGGAGAGTGCGTATGCGGTCACATAGGTTGTCAGTATCGCAACAATCGTTCCTCCAAAAGTATACAGAAATGAATTTCTAAGCCCGGTCCATACATGGAACTTTGTGCTTCCCATGATATACTTAAAGGCTTCTAAATTAAATCCCTTCGGGAGAAAGCTGACCTCTCCCCTCTGAAGATACGTTCCGTTGCTACATGCTACAAAAAAGACATACAGGAAAGGATAGATACAGATCACTGCTACCAGCAGCAGGATTATATTATTAATAATATCAAATACCTGCACTTTTTTTCTTTTCATGCTCCATTTCTCCTTTCCTAAAATAGTCTTGTCTCAGCAAATCTATCCGCCATTTTATTCACGAAACTAACCATGACAAATGCGATTACAGATTTTAATATGTTCACTGCCGTTCCGTAGCTGTAGTCCGGGAATCCCTTGGATTCAAAGGCGATTCTATATACATAGGTCTGAATAACATCAGCTGTATCATATACGCTGCTGTTATACATCAAAAGAATACGATCCAGATTAACCGTGAAAATGTTTCCTACGCTGATGATCAGCATGACTATAATGGAAGTAGAGATACAGGGCAGCGTAATTCGTAACATTTTGTCCCACCGGTTCGCGCCGTCCACTTCTGCTGCCTCATATAAAGAAGGATCGATATTCATCATAGCCGCAATATAAATAATTGCAGAGTAACCGAATGTCTGCCATATTTCCAGGATCACGTACAGCGGCCGGAACCAGCCTGGCTTGGCCATAAAATTAACGGAGCTTCCCCCCAGACTCCTGATGATGTTGTTCACAATTCCTGAGCTTGGAGAAAGGATCGTATAGAGGATACTGACCATAACTGCCGCTGAGATAAAGTAAGGAAGAAAGCTCAGCGACTGCACCGTGGACCGAACCCATTTCTGCCTGATTTCATTAAGAAACAGAGAGAAAATAATCGGAATTGGAAACACAACTACAATTGTCAGTACAGCCAGTATAATGGTGTTCATAAAAACTTTGGGAATATAGGGATCTGTGAAAATTCTCTTAAAATTATCCAGCCCTACCCACTTACTACCTAATATCCCCTGGAAAGCACTAAACTTTTCAAAGGCGATCACCATACCTCCAACAGGCCCTATTTTAAACAGGATAAGACTCAGAAGGCCGGGAAGCAGCAGCAGATATAAAATCCAGTTTCTCCTGATATCCTTTACAAACCTCTGTGATAAACTCCCCTTTTTCCGCCGGGGCGGCAAAGCCGCCCCTCCTTTTTTCTTTCCAGCCATCCTGATCTCCTTTCCAAACTTAATTATCGAAGGTTGCCCGATAAGCGTCCAACTGAATCTCTTCAATCCTGGACAGTCCAAGACTGTTCATCTCATCCTGGAAGGCTTTCCATGTATCTGCGTTGAATTCCTTATTTCCTGTGACAAAAGATACGATACCGGCAATTTCAGCATCAAAGACCGTTGCTACCAGATTGGATAATTCCTCTGTCTGTTCTGCTGTATATTTGATATTGTAGGACTCCATCATATTTTCTTCCGTATTAATCCTCTGGGCCGCTTCTGCAATCAAAGGAGAATTCCATGCAAAGAATGCTTCATTATCAACCGGCTTGCAAACGGTAAATCTGTCGCTTAAGAAAGACCATCTCTTCTCTCCTTCCGGAGTTGCCTCTTCCTTAGCATAATCAACGATAAACTTTTTGGAACCGTCGCCTTCTGTTTCGAAGCTTTCCCCTTCTACTCCATAATTCGCTAAGGTAATGCCTTCCTCACTGTAAAAATAATCAATAAAGGTAAGAATTGTTTTGATTTTTTCTTCACTGCACTGAGCATTGACAGCCGTAACACATTCTTCATTATATTTACAGCTGCTGGTCCCTTTTAATACCTTTCCATTTTCATCCTGGAACATGTTCATAACACCCATCTGATAATCTGGATCCGCATCTACGCCGCCGTTTGCCATAAACCATTCGGCTCTGTTGTAATAGTCGTATTCAAAGGTTCCATTTCCGTTGATCATTGCAGCTTCCCAATCACCCTCCGTACGGGTATTGGCAGCAAACTCCGGATTGATCAGCCCTTCATCATACCAGGTTTTCATAGTCTCTACCATGGTATATGCCCTGTCATCCATAATATCCAACGAACCGTCCTTCTGATGACCTACATATATTCCGTTAGATTCTTCCGATGAAATATTGCTGGGGCAGCCGAACCATGCAGCAAAACGGATAGGATTTTCTCTGCCCTCCAGAGGATAGTAGTTCGGGTTGTCCTTTCCATAATGTGCTTTCAGTGTTCGCATGGCTTCTGTAAAATCTTGAACTGTCTTAATCGAATTCACATCAATGCCCGCTTTTTCGAGGTGATCGGCACGGTAAGCCAGATAATCCGTAAAAATCGGGGATTCCTTTACAAGTCCATAGATTGCTCCGTTCTCATCTGTGACCAGAGCTTCGTAATCCGGGTTGTCATCGATATACTTCTGCAAATTAGGCGCATATTTTTTTATGTAAGGAGCAAGATCCACAAATGCCCCCTGCGGTCCATACACATTGGTCTGTACCAGCTTGGTCATCACCGCATCCGGAAGAGTTTTGGAAATAATTCTCTGATCAACCTCCGCATACACGTCATTAAAGTCATCAGGTCCTTCCACATATTCTACATGAATTCCCGTATTTGCTTCTGCCGCGTCATACCATTTGAGTTCTTTGATCCAGTCTACATAGGTATTTCGCATAAACATGGTATAGCTGTTGTCACCGCCGGCTGTGTCCTTTCCGTCATTTGATTTTTCAGCTACTGATTCTCCCCCCGTGTTTGCTGTACTCCCCTGCTGTTCCGCCGCTTTGCTTCCGCAGCCAGCCAGCATAGTTCCCATCATTGCGACAGTCAAAATTACAGATACCATTTTCCTTCTCATTCTCGTTCCTCCTGGGATAATAATGTTGTTGATGCACTTTTTCGCCTGCCTTCCGCAAATCTCACTGCATAATCGATTGCATTCAACAGGCTAAGTTCATTTGCAGTTCCGGTCCCGGCCTGATCAAAGGCCGTTCCATGGTCCACGCTGGTCCTAATAATCGGAAGTCCCAGAGTGATATTCACCCCTTCCACCGCGTCCCATTTCTGTTCTTCCTGATTGTATACAAATCCGACGACCTTGAGTGGAATGTGGCCCTGATCGTGATACATGGCAACTACCACATCGTACCAGCCCCCCCGGGCTTTTGAAAATATGGTGTCGGCCGGTATCGGGCCCTCAGCATAGATGCCTTCCGCTCTCGCTTCCTCAACCGCCGGAATAATCTCTTCGATCTCTTCTCTTCCAAACAATCCATTCTCACCGCAGTGGGGATTAAGGCCCGCGACCCCAATGCGCGGATTCCCGATTCCCATGTCCTTACACGCCTGTTCCGCAATCCGGATCACCTCTATAATCCGGTCTTTTTTCACGCGGTCACACGCCTCTCTCAAGGCTACATGGGTGGACACATGTACCACCCGCAGATTTTTATGTGCAAGCATCATCGTATATTTTTCGGTACCGGTGAACTCCGCATAGATTTCCGTATGTCCGGAATAGTGACGTCCCGCCAGATTAAGCGCTTCCTTATTCAGAGCATTCGTAACGGTCGCATCCACCTCCCCGGCCATAGCCAGCCCGATGGCCTTTTTTACATACTGAAAGGCAGCTTCCCCCGCCACGGCGGACACCTTGCCGACGGCCAGCGTCTCCGGATCCACGTTCTTCATGTCTATGACATCGATACAGCCGGGACGGTACTCTCCTTCAGACGGATTTTCAATTCCATTGATCCGGATCGAGCTTCTGCCGACTATCTGTGCCGCATTCTTCAAGACACGGACATCTCCAATCACCAAAGGGCGGCATTTTTCACTGACCGGGTGATCCGCCAGTGCTTTCACTGTTATCTCCGGACCGATTCCAGCCGGATCACCGAGTGTTATGCCAATTAATGGTCTCATAGTTTCGTTCCTTTCTACTCCATTCCAGCTTCCCGGTTTTCATCGATCACACGCCTTATAGCCTCCAGTCCCTCCGGGGAGATTCGGTCAAACGGTGCGCGGCATTTACCGACGGGATACCCCAGCATTGCAACCGCGGTTTTTACGATTGTATTGGGATTTCCGTATTTGAAGCAATCCCGGAAGGAACGAATGGAGTCCTGAGCCTCTCTTGCTCCCTCTAAATCTCCCTGCATGAACCGCTCATAGATCGCCGTCATCGTCCCCGGATAGACATTGGCACATCCTGCGATGCCACCGCCGCCACCTGCAAGCAGGTTCCAGTATATCAGGGAATCGTTGCCGGAAAGCACCGTGAAGTCCTTCCCCCTCGTTCGCTCCAGATACTGGAGCATATTGTCAAAGTTGCCGCTGGAATCCTTGGCTCCCGCAATGTTGTCAACCTTGGACAGCCGCTCTACCAGCGCCGGAGAAAGGCTGTTGCCTGTTCTTGCCGGAATGTTATAGAGGACCACCGGAATTTTTACAGCCTTTGCCACCGCGCAGTAATGTTCATACAGCTCCTCATCGGACGCTTTGGCAAACCACGGCGTGATCACAGACAGGACATCCGCCCCCAGCGACTCCGCCATCCGGCACATCCGGATCGTATCCTTCGTTCCGATGCATCCGCTTCCCGCATAGACGGGAACCCGTCCGTCCGTTTCCTCTATTACAATGGACAGAACCCGCTCCTTTTCCTTTTCAGTCAATATGTAGCCTTCTCCGTTTGTTCCGAACGGAAACAGTCCGTGTACCCCCGCCTCGATCAGGCGGTTCACCTGCCGTCTCAGTTCCGGCTCATTGATGGATTCATCCTCATTCATCGGAGTGATGATGGGAGGAATAATACCTTTCAGGACAGTCATCAAATTTCCCCCTCTCTCGTATCGAGTCTGCCGCGCCCATTCTATCCATGCATTACTTCTAAATACAGTCTGCGGGCATCCTCGTGTGTTATCTCTCTCTTATTATTATTCAGCAGCCGTTTCACGTCCATTCCGGCATTCACCAGCTCTTCCAGGGCGTCTGTTCCAATCCCAAATGCCGACAGAGAGGACGGTATTTCCAGCCGCCGGATAATCTCCTCCATGCGTTCCAGAAGCCTGTCCGCCTTTTCCTCGTCTGTTATCTGCAGCTCTTTTCCAACAACCGTATCATACAGTTCTGCCAATTCCTTCAGACAAGCTGATTTGTTAAACCGCATAACCGGGAGCAGCAGCATGGCATTGGAAACGCCGTGTGGGATATGATACTTTCCTCCCAGCGGATAGGACAGGGCATGTACCGCGGTGGTCCCTGAGGAGGAAATCGCAGCGCCCGCGTAAAATGCGGCAATTAACATATTTGTCTTCGCTTCTTCCGCCTCCGGATTATCACACGCCGCCTCGATATTATCAAAAATCAGTTTTGCGGCCTCCTTCGCAAACAGGTTGCTGAAAGGGTTCGCTTTATTCGAAGTAAAGCATTCCACCGCGTGCGCCATTGCGTCGACTCCCGTAGCTGCAGCGATCTTCCTGGGAAGATTCTTTAAAAGGCTGCCATCCAGAATCACGTAATCCGGGATCATCTCCGGGTTCACGATACCGACCTTCAACTGCTTTTCCGGCACCGCCACAATGCTGTTCATCGTAGCCTCAGAACCGGTTCCCGCTGTCGTCGGAATCATAAGCGTTGGAACACACTTTCTTCCCCTCCCCGGATCTTCCAGCAGCTGTCTGACTGTCAGAGAACCATCGCCCGTAATGGAAGCCAGTTTTGCCACATCCATGACGCTTCCTCCGCCTGCGGCCACGATGATATCGGCGCCGATCCGGCGAAAGCGTTCCATTACCTGCTCCGCCTCGTCACAATTCGGTTCGGCGGGCAGATCTGTGATCACCACTGTCTCTACCCCGGCCTCATTTAAAATTTCCAGCGGAATCTTTAACAGACCGGCCTGTTCCACTCCCTGATCTGTAAACAGGGCTGCTTTCTTAAATCTGCCTTCCGTAATTTCTCTGATCTTACGGAGCGCTCCCCGGCCGCTGTAGACAGCTCCCGGCATTGTAATTGAATATTGATCCGGCATTTTTTCTTCCTCCCCCTAAAATACTGTGTTTCACCAGCTGTTCCACTTCCATTAAAAGCTTCCGATCCCCAAAACCACCCGACTTCGAGATGATCCACTGCTCTTTTCCTTCCGTCCGTATCGAGGACAGGACCGTTCCCTGCTCCAGTTCCTGGTAAATGGTGATCTCGCCGCAGCGCATCCCGGTGATAAATCCCGCCAGCGTGTCTCCGCCAATAATCATGAAGGTGGCGTCCAGCCCCATTTCCAGAAGCTGCTTCAAGATCTCTCCCAGAGTCTTTGAGATGGTCACCCGCGCTTCCTCCAGCGGAATGTGGTTTTCCCTCCGGTATTCCGTCACCTTTTTCGTGTCGGAAATCCCCGTTTCGATCACACAGGTGATTCCTGATTCACAATCCTGCTTCAGACCGTACAGCCATCTCTTTCCTTCCTCAGAGCTTAAGTATCCTGGAGTAAACTGCTGGACCGGAGTCATGGTAATCCGCTTCATTCCATTCTGTTCCGCATATTCAATCTGTCTCTTTGTAATTTCATTGATGCTGCCGCAGATAATGATCATCCTATCTGTTATAGCAGGAATTTCCACCTCACGTATTTCCAGTTTCAGGAAATCACCCAGCACCGATGCAAAACCGGCGCAGCCAGCCATGACGCCCAGACACTTCTGTTTCATCAAATCCTCTGTGATCTTTTTTATCTGCGCTTCACTCGACGCGTCGAAGATTCCAATCTCCTTCCCCCTGCCTCTCTCGTAGTGTTCGCTTTCCTGATACGATACTGTTTTTACTGATACATCGCAAAACAACGCTTCCACGCTGGGCGATACCACCGGTTCAAAAGGATCGCGTCCGAATACGCTCTCGTGAATAGGTACCCCTTCCACATAATGGACTCCTCCGACTGTGATCCGGTCCATGGCCGGCAGCGCCGGGATAAACGTAAGATACTGTTCTCCGCTGGCCAGGAGTGCTGCCTCCAGTTCTTTTCCGATGTTTCCTCTGAGTCCGGAATCCGTTTTCTTATAAATATAAGGAACTCCCGCATCTCCCGCTCTCTTCACCACATCGAAAACCTTCCGGTACGCTTCCTGGCCCTCCAGATGTCTTGTCTGTGCATCGATCACCAGCACTTCCGCCTGTAGCCGTTTCAGTGTCTCCTCGTCCTCAGGAAAATAATTCAGGACTTTCGTCGTCATTCCTTTCCCGGCAAACTGCACTCCGGTATCAAGGGCTCCTGTAAAATCGTCTGCAATTACAAGAAGTTTTATCATTTTGTCTACCCACCTATTATTGTTTCATTTTTAAACATTTCATATTCTACAGTTTCTATCGTTTTCCTTTGTTTGTTTAATAATACCAATTAAAACCGGAATATTCAAGAATTATACCGCCATTTTTTCAAGAAATATTGTTTTATTTTGAAACATTATAGTTATATATTGTTTTTTATCATTTGCTATGCTATATTTGTTTTAAATAGAAACACTTTAAATAAAAACGCTTCATTTTGGGGAAAGGCAGGGGTTTTTAATGGATAAAAAAACAAAGATACTGGGAATCGCACCGTATGAGGGTATGAAAGCGCTGATGATGCGTCTGGCCGGACAGCGGGATGATATCGATCTGACTGTGTACGTCGGCGATCTGGAGGCCGGGGCCGAGATTGCTTCCAGGCACACCTTTCAGGATTACGATGTTATCTTATCCCGGGGCGGCACCGCCGAAATGATTTCTTCCATTTCCCCGATTCCCGTAGTGGAGATTCAGCTTTCCGTATACGATATTCTCCGCGCCATCAAACTGGCGGAAAACAACAACGACCGCTATGCAATCGTCGGCTTCCCCGGAATCACCAAAAATGCCCGTTTTCTATGTGATTTATTGCAGTATACCATTGACATCTACACCATCCATAATCCGGAGGAAGTCCAGGATACGCTCACCCGTCTGACTACAGCCGGATACCGCATGGTTTTATGTGATGTTGTGACGAATTCCCATGCCCAGAGACTGGGGATGCGCTCGATCCTCTTTACTTCCGGTTCGGAAAGTATCGAGGCGGCATTCGATCAGGCCGTCAAGACAGCCGGAACATACCAGGCCCTGATCTCCAAAGCAGAATTTTTCCGGACGCTTCTGGAGGATTATCCGTATTATGTGTTTGTCTACAGTGAAAAGGAGGAGCTGATCTATACCTCAAAAGAACATAATTTTTCACCGGCCGTGATGACCGCCATGAAAAACTATGTGTCGGAGATTCTTTCCGAGAACAGCAAGAAATTTTATAGAGATGAAGGCGATCTGCTGGTTGCCATCAAGGGAGTGAGAAAACTGATTTACAAGCAGACTTACGTTGTCTATTACGTCAACACCCGGAAAGTCCCTCTGTCTCTCATCAAAAATGGAGTTCGCTATATCGACAGGAGCCAGGCTCTGGAACAGTTTTATTCCAGCTTCTACGGCCTCACCAACCCGTCCGGAACCTATACACCTTCTCTGGATCAGATGAATCAGACCGGTGCTCCCGTCATGATTCTCGGGGAAGACGGTACGGGGAAAGAGGAGATGGCTGCTTTTATCTATTCCCAGAGCAAATCTCAAAATAAGCCAATGGCGATTATCGACTGTTCCCGTATTACGGATAAGAGCTGGCAGTTTCTTACCGGGCACACCAACTCTCCATTCAGCGATACGGATACCACCATCTATATCCGCGAGCTGGAGTTTCTGTCTGACCAGCAGTTTAAAGAGCTGTTTTCCATTATTCGGGATTTGAATCTGCACCGGCAGAACCACATGATCTTTTCCTGTACCACACGGGAAGGCGAGGAGCTGAATCAGAATTCCCAGCTTCTCATGAATCACTTTAACTGCCTGTCCTTCACCCTCCGGCCGCTCCGGGCTAACAAAGACGAGATCCCGGATCTTGCCAACTTATATATCAGTAATTTAAATATGCAGCTGGCCCGGGAAATCGTCGGTCTGGAACCGGAAGCTGTCTCCCTTTTAAAAGAATACGGCTGGCCCGGCAATTATAATCAGTTCAAACGAATCATGACGGAGCTGTTTGCCATAACAGATACGTCCTATATCAGAGCCGCCTCCGTTTCCAGACTTCTGCTCAGAGAACAGCCCACCATCCTCTCAGGCGACGGCATTCCTCTCGATTTAAACCGGCCCCTGGAAGAAATAAATCTGGATATCGTGCGCCACGTTCTCTCCGAAGAAAAAGGCAACCAGAGCCAGGCCGCCAAACGGCTGGGAATCAGCAGAACCACGTTGTGGCGGATGCTGCAGAATATTGTGTGAAATTATTGTTTCTCTATGGAGAGTTGGAGGAAATCGCAAACCAAAGAAATGAGAAAGATAGAATAGCGAATATAGAAAAATAAAAAACAAAGAGTAAAAAACAGTAATTTTACCCTTTGTTTTTTATTTGGCTAAAGCAGCAGAAGACATCGGAGACAGCCACGCGAAACAATGCGCTGCACAAGGAAGCCAAAACATTTAATCTAGCGGCAGCTTTGAGACCACATTAAAAAGGCTTCTCTTCTCTACCCCCTCCGTCTTCCCCAGTCATACAAGCCGCAATCCTGTCCACCTCCATCTTCGGCGTCCTGTCCGCATACAGCAGTCCGTTCGTCTCCTGTTCCACGTCAGTCAGCTGGGTATAGCAGAAACCCGCCAGACCTCCGATCCGGTTCACCGCGCCGGTCAGTTTCGACAAGCGCGCCGCAAATGCTTCCGGCCCTGCCGCCTTCTCGTTATATCCCCAGGATTCCTTCTTCCCATCTTCCATGGCGATCCCGCCGAACTCCGACAGAAATACCGGCTCACCGCCATAGCTGCGGCCTTCACTCAACACCATTTTTCCAACCGCAGTCCATCCCATCAGTGCTTCCATGTCGCGGAACTTCTCTGCCAGGACTTCTCCGTCGCTCTCATAATCATGAATCCCCACAAAATCAGCCTTCACAGCTTCCCACCCATCATTCGTGCTGACGAGCCGGTATGGATCCAGGGCCTTCGTATAGTGGTAGAAGGTCTCCGCAAAATGCTGCTGTTCCCGATCGAACAGGACATTTCTGATTCCCCAGCTCTCATTGAACGGAACCCACGTAATGATGCAGGGATGATTGCAGTCTCTCGCAATCACCTCTCCATACTCATGCAGCAGCGCGTCCATGCCTTCCTGGCAGAACTCATAATTGGACGGCATCTCCTCCCACACGAGAATTCCCATATGGTCCGCCAGATACAGGAAAACCGGATCCTCGATTTTCTGGTGCTTCCGCACGCCGTTAAAGCCCATGGCGCGGACCATCTCCAGATCCTTAAGCAGTGCCTCGCCATCCGGCGGTGTCATGAGGCTGTCCGGCCAGTATCCCTGGTCGAGAACCAGGCGCTGGTACAGAGGAAAGTGGTTAAGTAAAACGTGATTCTCCTTTACCTCGATGGTACGCATCCCAAAATACGTCTCCACCCGGTCACAGGCAGATGCCCCTTCCAGATATTCAAGCTCCAGATCATAAAGCACCGGCTTTTCCGGACTCCAGAGATGAACGGTATTGTCGATGGGATCTTCCTGACGCACGGCTATAATAAATTCAGGACGCTTTCCCTTTACCGCCACGGAGCCCGTTCCAATTTCTCCGCCTTCAAACTTTAATTTCCATCGCACCTCTCCGCAGACATCAGGTTCCGCAAAGCTGATTTTCACTCTCACCTCACCCTGATCCGGCAGCGGAGTCAGCCGGACATGTTCCATACGGCGCGGTCCCGTAATCTCCATCCAGACATTCTGCCATATTCCGCTGGTCGCCGTATACCAGCAGCGGTCTGTCTCGATATTCCAGTGCTGTTTTCCCCGGGGCTGGGCTGTATCATAGCTGTCACGGCACATAACTGTAACTCTCGCCGTTTTGTCCGTCCGGCTTACAAACGGTGTCATTTCCACGGAAAACGGCGTGTGTCCGCCCCTATGGCTTCCTGCCCACCGGCCATTGATCCACACAACCGCTTCATAATCCACAGCCCCGAAATTCAGCCAGAGTCTGGCATCCTCCGCCTGCTCTTCCCATGAAAAATCCCGCTCATACCACAGACATGGGTGGCCTTCCGTTTCCCCGATACCGCTTTTCCGGCTCTGGTAGCAGAAAGGCACCGTAATTTCCCGCTCATAGGCATGGCCGTTCTGCCAGCCTTCCCGTATACCGATGTTTTTATCGTCAAATGCAAATTTCCAGGCTCCATTCAGGCTCTTCCAGCCCCTCCGGTAAAAGTCCGGCCTTGGGCTGGCCATTTTTTCTCTGTCAATCATTGTGATTCTCCTCTATCTCATTTTCCCCGTCCAAAAACATGGGATCACACCCATACCGGCCCATCCGGTTTCCATAGATGATGCATCCGCCGTCATCCGTCTCTATCGACACTACCGTGTTTTCTTCCACTTCCACCGGTATATCATACCGGAAGCCATAACCATACGTCCCCGTCCGGCGGTACGAGACAATCCCGTCTTCCGCCGCCCCCGCGTTGGAAAACAGAGCCCTCTTATCCCAGGGCTGATCCGGAATTACCAGTTCCCCGCACAGCTCTCCCTGTACGTAAATCCGAACTTTCGACGGATACTTCCTCTCATCCGTCAGCCTCGTTCCTTCCAGACATTCGCAGGAGGAAAGCTCAAGCCGCAGTATCTTATTTCCACAGTATCCCTTCGGCACCGGAATATGCCAGGAAGCACGGCCGCTACCAGCCGCCCACCATATGCGGCGTTTCTCCATGCTTCCCCTGCCGGTAAAGCCAGAAAATACTTCTCTGTCCGTGTTCTCCGGATTCCAGTAAAATGCCTCTGGTCCTGTCTCTTCTTCCGTCTCAACTTCAAACTGTACATCGTGCTCACACAGAGTGGCGCCGCGGTCTGTGATCCAGGCAAACAGCCAGGCCCCCTTGATTCCCTCCGGTATCCTCACTTCAATTTCACCCGGTTTTCCTGTTTCCAGCCACGGAATGCTCATATTAACCTCACCGCCGTCCAGCTCCCGGTTCCACTGCCCCAGAAAATCGACACCAGCCAGGCTCCAGTGCACCCGAATATCACGGTCTCCCGGTTTCCTTCCTCTGATCCCGGCGTAAACCGGCCCCTTTACCACCTCTCCCGTTTTCACCCCGGTCAGCCAGGGCCTCGCCAGAAAGATAAAGTCCGCCTGATTGGCCTGCTCGTATCCCGTCGGCGTCATATCCCGATGCATCAGGCCGAAATCTCTTCTGACACGCAGAGAGGTAAACGGACTGGTGTCCTCATTCTCCTGAGAGGTCAGATTCATCCGCACGTATCCCGCAAACCGGCAGATGCGGACCAGACGCTCAATCTCATTGGTGTGTACAAACTCACTGATGATGACCGGCTGCCCTTTCTGACAGACCTTTCCTGTAAATACCGTATCCTTCAACGGGTTCCTGCAATTTCTCTGAAGAAGATCAGCCACCGTCATCCTTCATCAATTGCCGGTTTTCCTCGTTATAGCAGTTAAACGCCGATCCCGGGTAATTCTGTTTATCCAGCCGCTCAAAGAAATCCATCGCATCCGCAAATTCGGTTGGATAGCTGTGATAGTCCAGAATATCCGTCTCTCCCGTCTTTCCATACCCCGAATTATCCACCACCAGAATTCCTGGCGCCAGCCGTCTATATGTCTGTGCCGAAGTACGAATCCAGTTCTGAGCCTCATCGTTATCCCACGGGCTTCGCTCGTGATCCCCGAGAATTCCCCATGATTCATTAAATACAGAGCACAGAACCACACTGGAATGATAGTTCTGCTTCCTGGCCATAGCCTTCAGCCGCCGCAGATGCAGCCCGCGCCACAACGGATCCTTCCACGTCCCATAGAAACAGGAAGGAACCTCGTCCCATACCAGAACTCCCTCCCGGTCACAGGCGGCGTACCATTCCGGCTCATTGTCCTTGATGTGCATCCGGATCATGTTGTATCCGCATTCACCGGCCGCCTTTACATCGAAGGAAACACTTCCCGGTCCCTCTCCTGTCAAAGAAGGATACGTATAGATCCCCCAGGGATTATACCCCTGGTCCAGAACGCCGCGGAGATAGACCGGATTTCCGTTCACTGTCACATACGCAGTCCCGTCCTTGACCGTCTTCTGCCCTACCCTGCGAAAGGAAACCCAGCGTTCATACGTTCCCCCAGAGCCGCTCTCCCCACCAACCGACGCGGAGAGTACATACCGGTTCGGTGCTCCGGGTTCCCACTGCATAAGCCCTTTTCCAAAGATTTGAAATGCAGCCTCCGGTATACCGCGGCTATTAATCGTTAAAGGCTCCAGCACTTCGATCCTTACGTCTTCTCCCGCCATTTCAAGATTCATTTCTATACGGCAAATAAAATCAACCGGTCCGGCCATAACACGAAGAATCTCCAGATATCCTGTTTCCGTTTTAAACTGAGCCTCTTCTGTCCGCCCACAGTCCCTTACATAGACAGTCATGCAGTCATACGCCTCGCCGTATGTCGCATCGAAATCCACGGAAAGCCGTGTCTCTCCAAACTCGAGTACTGCCTCCGCGTGCCCCTCCGGAGCGCGGTAAAGGAAATCCAGGCGGTATACAGTATCTTTCTCTGTGTCCCACTTAAGAGTTCCGGAATCCACGCTCACCTCCGACATGGTCTCCGGATTCCCCTCGGCTTCTATTCTTCCGCCAAAACGGATTCCGTCATCCTCTTTCCGGTAATCATCCACCAGAATTTCGCTGATCCTGACTTCCTTCTCTTCCTCCAGCCAGACATTCTGCCAGATTCCGGGGCTGTCCGTAAACCAGAATCCCTGCTTTCCAAAGCAGCATTGATCCCCTTCAAACGGATACAGAACCTCCATGGTCAGTGTATACCTTCTGCCTGCCTTAAGCCGCCCCAGGCGGATACGGCAGGGCGCATAAAAGTCCACCGTACAGCCAATTTCCTTCTCATCCAGCCATATCTTCGCAACTCCCGATACAGCTCCCAATACCAGCTGAACCCTCGTTTCCTTTTCCACGGAAATCTCCGTCTGCATCCAGGCTGTCCGTCCCTGTTCTCTCCAGTTACACCGAAGCGAAGAGGCCTGATGCAGAGAATTGTCATCAGCCAGAAATTCTTCCCCAAAGGCCCGCAGAGACTGCCAGGAACCGGGGATCCGGATTCTCTGGTCAAAGGTATGCCTGCCGGGAAGATACCATTTCTCCTCTTCCCCTGTTTCCAGCGGATCCATGGCGAATTTCCACACGCCGTTTAAGGAAGCTAAGAAACAGTCATTTTTTAATTCTCCCTGCGGAATCATTTCGCGGCTGTCCTGCTGCCAGTACGGCTCCAGGCACCATCGGTATTCGCTGCCGCCATGTTCCACCGGAAAATGGCAGAATCCCCGTCCTTCTGCCCCTCCAATCACCTCATAAGCCCCAGGAGGC
>NZ_JBKVCZ010000061.1:0-38906 GCF_046966825.1 Hungatella sp.
TCGGGATTCTCCTCGCTGGGACTGCTCAAGGAATTTGATGTGGATACGATCAAGCTGGACCGTTCCTTCTTTGTCAATATGGCTGGTGATAAGGCGAAAGATGTGATTGCATGCCTCATCGAGCTGTCTAAAAAATTGAAGGTACACACAGTGGCAGAGGGAATTGAGACAGATGAGATGGTCGAATACCTCCGTATGATCAAATGCGACATGGTGCAGGGGTATATTTTTTCCAGACCGATTCCCATTTCAGAATTTGAAGAGCGTTACATATGACGGCAGCGCAGCCTTCTAATCGAACTGCCTGTCCCTTAGGATCGAATTAATATGAAGCGCGTTCTGTTCATATTCTGGTCATAATCTTTTTACATCCCGGTCAAACTATCTTCATATTTACCGGATATACTTATAACATAAGAGAAAGATGCTTATGCCTTACATCAGATAAAATTTTTTTCATAATCGCCGGTATTCTTACAGAAGGATACCGGCTCCTCCCTTTTATGGGGCTTTTTTTATGTCTTACATCTGCTTTCGGACGATTTTGTATTCGTCGGCGAACTGATAATGAGAACAGCCGCCGCTGTCTCCCCTTAAAAAGCGGATCATCTCATCTTCGTCCAAGTCCATATCACATACGTAGCATTCGTAGTCCTCGTCGTATGTATAATACATACAGCTTTCACAGTTCTTTCCTGACATCTCGTACATCTCCCCTTTATATTGATTCATCTCTATTGATTCATTTTCGTTGGTCCATTTCCCTTGCTTCATCTGCCACGATCCGTCTTAATTAAATTTTGCAGCCATCGAATCACCGTACTATCCAAGATCCATGCGGCTGCAAAGGACAGAATCGCGGTCAGCAGCGTCGCACAGACAATGCGCGGAACGTAAAAATGTCTCACCACGGTTTGATCGACCAGCAATTCGGCTGCGGCCTTTAAAATCAGATAGTGGGCCAGATAGGCCGAATAGCTGTGGCGGCTCATCCAGACGGCGACTGTTCTGGCAGCCTTACATTTTAAATTGCCGTAGCGCTCAAACAGTAAGAACACTGCCGCCGACATGGCGATCATGGTAGGCGCCAGATCGTGAATTCCCGGTACAAAGCCAGGCGTAAACCTTTTTTGCAGCAGTGTCAGAGCCAGCCCTACGATTCCTGCAAGGGCAAACCACTTAAATTCCTCCCGTTTGGACAGCCTCTTCAGCGCATATCCCAGGACATAGTAGATCAGCCAGCCTTTAAACACCATATAATCGAGAATCTGATTCAGTCCGATGCCAAATCCGCCGGCATAGTTGGTCACTGTCTGGACTCCAAGGATGAGCAGAATAAAATATCTCAGTTCCTTATCATTCATCGCCTTCATCATACGGGCCAAAAACGGCGTACAGAGGTAGAGCGCTATGATCACATACATAAACCACATATGATCCGCCATAGGCACTGTACCACTGAAAAAATCCCGCAGGAATTCTACCGGATACTCCCACCAGGATAAGACCTCCTGGCTGCGGCTGACATAGAACAGATAGTAAAGGACCGAGAAAAAGAGAAACGGGATAACGATGACTTTTACCCGTTTCTTATAAAATTGTGTGATGTCTCCGGTCGCTGAATCCAGAAGGAACAGACCGCTGAGCATAAAATATATTCCGACAAAGCTGAGCAGAAGCGGCTGCATGACTGCTGCAAACCACCACTGTTTATCATTGACAGAGACAGCCGGTATGGCGTGGACCATAATGATCGCCAGCACCGCCACCGCTCTTAGAAAATCGTATTTTATCTCGCGTTCTTTCAAACTGATTCCTCCATTTCAATATCAAGTCAACATCAAGTGCTCCCAGTACTGCGTTGCGCAATGCAGTACCAGTATACCATAAACAGTAATTTCGTGAAAGACTTCATCAGATTGTTTCCTGCAGCCGGCGAGGGCCAGGCCGTGAACCGGCTCAGCCCTCCTCTCCTGTAAATGTATTGCCTGTTTATGGAATTGTCTCTGCTCACAGCATTTCGTGAAGTCTGGTCCGCAGCGTCTCCACAAGGCGTATGGCTTCACTCACGTTGTCCGACGCCTCCCTGATTTTTGCCTGGACCATCCAGTCTATGATCAAACCATCAAAGAAATAGTCGGCAAAATTAAGGAAATCCCCAATATCGATTTTAAAATCTGCCGGTATATCAATATCCATCAGTTCCCTGCGCAGGCTTCTTAAGCTGCGTCTGGCTTCCTCCAGAGACGTTCTCGCATCATCGATTCTGGAGTGCTTAATCCAGGTAGTAAATATTCCGCCTCCCAGCATATCCCATATTCCCCAGCTGCCTGCGCTCGATAACGCGGTTTCGGCCTGCCTCAGATTCATAAGCACCCGGTTTGCGGCGGCGATCGCCTCTTCTACTTCCTGTTTTCTTCTCTCTTCTTCCATACTGATTCTCCTTCCTGTCTGACGACAACTAAAAGTTTTCGTGCGTGGCTGGAACTTCCTTTATGAAGAAAAGAAAAAGACTCTTACCGTGGTAGTTCCTGCCACAATAAAAGTCTTGCACATTTCATTTTATACGGGTGTTTATAAAAACACCAAGAAGACGATTTAAAATCCATCGGATGATGGTTCGCTACTCCCTTTTATTGAAAGATAATATATCATATTTTTACATTTTTGTCAACTAATTCAGGTTTCTTTCAACACCATCTATAAACCAAATATGATAATGTCCTAAGTAACCACAAATGAAAATGTCCTCAAATTGTATTATAATAACCTCACAGCTTATAACGCAGGAGGTTCAGGACAATTAAGGAGATTAAACTTCGGATGAAGGAACAGGAAAAATACGAGATTATTAAGAAACTTGTGGAAACCAGCGGGAATAAGGATAACGCCGCTCTGAAACTGTCTGTTTCCAGACGGCAGATTAACCGTATGATGAAAGGATATAAAGAACAGGGAAAAGCTTTCTTTGTTCATGGCAACAGGGGGCGCAAACCAGCCACAGCTCTCTCTGAGGATATCAGAAAACGTATCGTCTCTCTTTATCAGGAACAATACTTTGATGCCAATTTTACTCATTTTACGCAGCTGCTTGCGGAGCGGGAAGGCATTCTTGTTTCTACAACCACAATTCAATCGATATTGGAAGAACATTACATCTTATCCCCTATGGTTACAAAAGCAAAGCAGAAACGTATTTCTGCTCATTTAAAGGCGGTACAAAAGACGGCTTCCCACAAAGAAGCCGTCGAAATCCAAAAAAATCTCGTTGCTGTGGAAGATGCACATACACGAAAACCACGGAAGGCTTTCTTTGGCGAACAGGAACAGATGGATGCTTCTCCTCATGAATGGTTCGGTGGTTCTGTCACACATCTCCACATCGCTGTAGATGACTGCACCGGCCGGATTACAGCTGCGTATTTTGATACACAGGAAACCCTGAATGCCTACTACCACCTGTTTCATCAGATACTCACTGCGTATGGCATTCCTTATGGCTTTTTCACAGACCGCAGAACCGTTTTTGAATACAGGCAGAAGAACCGTACCGAACTGGCAGAGGATACCTACACGCAGTTTGCTTATTCCTGTAAGCAATTCGGTGTAGAGCTGGAATGCAGCAGTATTCCACAGGCAAAATCGCGTGTGGAGCGTATGTTTAAGACCTTACAATCAAGACTGCCAGTCGAGTTACGACTGGCAGGCATTACAGAGATCAACGCAGCTAACGAATTTCTTCGTTCCTATATCGCCAAATATAACGCTGAGTTTGCTCTTCCCCTTAATGGTATCAAATCTGTCTTTGAAAAGCAACCCGATCAGGAAAAAATCAACCTGACCCTTGCCATTCTCACCGAACGGGTGGTGGATGCCGGCCATTGCATTCAAAAGGATAAAACCCATTATCGTATGTTAGATAAAAGTGGAAGGCAGGTACATTACCTGAAAGGGACAAAGGTTATGGTAATCCAGGCATTTGATGGGCAGCTGTTCTGCATTGTCAACGAGAATACCGTGCTGGTGCTGGAAGAAGTCCCCGAGTACGAGAAAACCTCCCGGGCATTTGCACCTGAAATCCCCAGGGAAAAACCAAAGAAACGCTATATTCCCCCTATGAGCCATCCATGGAGACGCAGCACGTTTATAAGGTTTGCTCAAAAACAGCCACATCGGATCGAAATGGAGCTCTCTGCCAATCGCTATTAAAACAGAAAAAAGCACCGGCGGCGCCGGTGCTAATAATGCACTTTTTTCAGGACATTTTCATTTTTGCTTTACACTAATTCAGGTTTCTTTCAACACCATCACTTTCTCTCCATGGACATCGGTCTCTCCGTTAAATCGGAATCCGAATTTCTCATAGAGGTGGATTGCCCCCTGATTTTCTTCGACTACGCTTAAGTAAATCTTCTTTCTGTGGTATTCGCTTCTCAGCTTCTCGATCATCATCGGGAGTACGATGTGGCCATAGCCGTGGCCCTGATAATCCCGGTCGATCAGCAGCCGGTCCAGCCAGACACGGCCAAATGGCAGATACTGCCAGAAATAACCGTACATGGAAATACCAGCTGTTCTCCGTCATAGATGCCTACCGGACGCCAGCATTTCTCTTCCGCCGCCTCCTTTAAGCATTGTTCGGGACTTTCCACAAATCCCTTCTGTGTTTCGTGAATTTTGAGAGCCAGTACCGCCTCACGGTTCTTGTCATTTACCGGCTCAACATGGATATACATGATTCCCCTTCTTTCTTTATTTTGGCTTTGCCTTTTCCTATCATAAACTATCTGGTAACCCAATAGTCAATAGCTTTTGCCTGTTTTTCTGCCTTCGGTATCTACCAGCTGCGTACACCCTGTATATGCAGAAAGCGGGATTTCACGTATAAATAGGAATCAAGAGGGCGCATATAAGCGTCAAAGCTGTGCGCCGCCACGTAAATGCGGCCGCCCGTGACCGCGACGATTACCGGACTGTGATAAAAACCGTTGGCATTGCCCAGCTGTACAAGATCTCCCGGCTGTATTCCGTCCTGACCGGTTTCTGCCGCGTACGGACCAACCGACTTGTTATTAACCAGAAAATTGTAGAGATACTGCACACCCGTCCAGCTCGGCGTCCTGTCAGTGCTGCTGTTATAATACCATCCCATCACCGGCGTATAGTTCATGACCCCGCTCCCCGCGTAAATGCACTGTGAGGCGAAATTCGTGCAGTCTCCTCCAAAATGCTCAAAGTCCAAATACCGTGGATTTCTGCCCATGGCCCATTTCTTTGCATATTCCAGTGCCGCGTCTCGCCGATAGCCTGTTTCTTTCATATTCTTTTACCCGATTTTGATCTTTACAATATAGTATGAAGCATCATATGAAACGAGTAACGAAACGTCCTCAAACAGGGAATTCGATTATACGGAGGACCTTGGCGTTTCCATAGCGGTATTGCCTGTTATCATGAAATATAAAAAGAAACACAGGAGGCAGAATCATCTGCCCCTGTGCTTCTCCTTCCGTTTCTGCTGTTTTAATTCGAATCTGGCTTCCTTTTCCGCTTCTTTCTGCTCGCGGGTCCGGATCTTCCGTTCCTCCTTCAGCTGCTCATGCTGCAGGCTTAGGGCCTGCTGCGACTTCGTTCCGATGCCGGAGACCGCCGTCTGCATCCTGGCCTCCCGCTGCCTGCGCTTCGGGTTGGTATGTTCTTTTTTAGCCTCAGCTTTCACGGCCGGACTGAATCGCAGCCGATAATAATTCTTAAGGAGCCAGTCATATACCTCGTAATCCTTCGGCTCCATACCGAAGGTGATCTTGCATACTTCCATCGTTCCGTCCGAAATCCGTTCCACGACTCCGATCCAGAACGGGTCCTCAAAAAATACCCGAAAGGTCAGCGATACTTTGTCCATAATGATATCCTCCTTATATGATTCAAAATAGACAAAGAACGGACGACCTAAGGAGGAAGGTTACTGACAGCGGTTTCACGAATATTGTCCGCTGCGCCCGGACTACCTACCGGGCTGTGTTTTTATCTTTGTGTTTCGATTTTACCACACTTTATCATATCTTTTCAAGAGCCCTTTTAAATCGGCCGTCTACTTTACCCCAAGGTCATAAACGCATATCTTACAACAAACACAAACGAAATCATCAGCGTCAAAGCCTTTACTTCCCGCCTTCTGCCTGTCATGAGATTCATCAGACAGTAGGTAATCAGTCCGAATGCTACACCATTGGCGATCGAATATGTAAATGGCATAAATACGATTGTACAGAAGGCCGGCAGAGCGTTGCTCATGTCGCTGAAATCCACATCTCTGATGTTACCGAGCATCAGAATCCCCACGAAAATCAGTGCCGGGGCAGTGGCAGCCGCCGGAACAATGCTGACAATCGGTGCAAAGAGAATGGCTCCCAGGAACATCAGAGCGGTTACAAGGCTCGTCATACCCGTTCTTCCGCCCTCCGCGATACCAGCGCTGGATTCCACCACGGTGGTAACGGTAGAGGTTCCTACCATTGCGCCTGCCAATGTCGAAACCGCATCTGACATTAAGGCCTGCTTCATTCGGATTACTTCGCCGTTTTCATCAATCATCCCCGACTGTTTGGCCGCTCCGAGAAGTGTCCCAATGGAGTCAAACATATTGACCAGGGAGAAGCTGATGACCAGCATCGTTACCGTAAACAGAGTTTCCACAAAGTTTGTTCCGGCAAACAGGCCGGCAAAATCCATCTTTAAAAATGATACTTCCGCGAAATCCTGGAATTTCACTCCAAGATTCATATCTAAATTTGAAAGATGCGTAATACCAAGCGGGATTCCGATCAGGGTTGCCGCTATAATTCCCAGAAGAATCGAGCCCTTTACCTTTCTCGCATGCAGAATTCCCATGATGACCAGGCCAACCAGTGCCACCAGCGCGCCATTGATTAAAACCATATCCGCGCCGCTTCTCCATTTGGAAAAGTCAACCAGGCTTACGAGTGTGGCAGGATTGGAAATGACGATTCCTGCATTCTTCAGTCCGATAATTGTAATAAACAGACCGATACCAGGGGTAATCGCTGTTTTAACCGCGTCCGGAATTGATCTGATTATCGCCTCTCGCAGACCGATTGCGGTAATAACGATGAAAAAAATACCGGATATAAATACGATAACCAGCGCCTGTCCATACGTATATCCCATTCCCAGCACCACGGTGTATGCAAAAAATGCATTTAATCCCATGCCCGGCGCCTGAGCAAACGGAACCCTTGCATACAATGCACAAAGGATCGTACCGATAAACGCTCCGATACAGGTACCGATAAAGACGCCGTTGGCAATCTTCTGCGCCATCGCTGCATCTCCCATAATCAAGTATGGGTCGGATAAAATCTGTGGGTTCAGAATAAGGATATAGGCTATTGTGATAAATGTTGTGATTCCTGCAAGTACTTCCGTTTTAACGCTTGAATGACTCTGGGATATCCCAAAAAACCTGTCTGCGAATCCTGTTTTTCGTTCCAATAATATGTCCTCCATCTTCCTTTAAATAAACTGCCTGTTAAGACTGCCTGCTTTGCTATCCTGTAGTCTATACTTTAAAGGTTTACGATTGTCGCTCCCTTCCACCAACAAACATGAAATTACCAAAAAAAGAGTCAACTACATAAACTATGTAGTCAACTCTTTACGGTAGTTGGTAGAGACTCTGAGCCAATTCTCAGGATATACATAATGAATAGCACCAATATTTAATCACAAAATTTATTATATACGCTAAAAGTTTTTTAGTCTATTCGCCTTTTTATCAATAAATCTTTATTTTTTTGTGCATTATGTATATTTTGTTATTCTTTTAAACCGTTTTCCTCATCATAAATAATTATCCGGAAGTTACCCGCCCGCATTCACTGCATCGATGGTCGTGGAGAGAGATTACACCTCCGCAGGCCGCACAGGTATAGCGTTTCCGCTCATTTTCCAGAAATAATTCTATGCCGTTTTCCTTCACAAACAGGGACTGTTCTATGAGGCTGACGCCATAGCGTTTGCGATAGCTTCTGTCCAGATCCCGGATCCTTCTGCATGGGAAATCGCTGCATTCATAGCAGTAGGATAGCTCTCTTTCAGCTGCACAGTTCTTTCGCAGACAGGTCCGGCAGTGTCCGGGCTTGCTCTCATCGGTTCCCAGGCAGCCTCCGCAGGCCTTCTTAGTACTGCAGTGTGTAAAACACACCATACAGTTCATTCCGCATGGTGCAAACAGCTGACTGCCGATTACTTCAGGCATCTTCAATAAAAACCGCCTCCTTTTCCTGAACTGCAGACTCCTGTGTTATTATAGTGCCATAACTATGCTTAAAATGGGTTCTCTGCGTAATTCTAATAAACAATCATACGGTCCATGCATCCATACTCCGCGGCGTTCCTAAGTTCTGATGCAAAAGCCTTCCTGTCGCAGGACAGATAGGAATACAGGGCTCTGTCCCTCTCCGGGCCGCCTGCCAGCTGCTCCATCAGCTGACTTATGGCTTCCTCAAGTTTCTGTGGATCACAGTTCTTCACATGGCTGCAAAACCGCTCCGTATCGTCTGCCGTCACCGTATCCCCGGACAGTTTTTTCCCCATCATCATATGAATCACCAGATTCCGCATAATGACAGAAACCACATTCAGAATTAGATCCTCGTAATCCCCATGGTAGTGTTCCAGGACCGCCTTCCCGTACGCTTCCGGAAACTTGCTTAAGAATCTCTGTTCCAGGAGAACACAGGATAAATAAAAGTAGATGGCATCTATACCCTTTCGCTTCCCGACAGGCCGTAAAATCGGGTAATCCAGAGTGAGCAGATGATCCTGGGGGCGGAATCTGGCATCGTAATGGACAAAGAATTCCGGCATCCCTTTGATGACCGTATCCTCATAACAGCGGTTTCCAAAGGAACGAAAATTCGCAATGATCTGATCGTAGACCTTCTTGGCCCTGGCGGTCTTCTCCAGAACCACCTCATACCCCTGCTGGTAAAACCTCCATAAATCCGTGTCTGAGGCGGTGGCTACGCTGTTTTTTCCTGTCTTTACCGCTTCATATTCTGCTTCCCGCAGACAGTAAAGCACCGCTCCCATCAGCTGCTGTGCCGTCTCATAGGTGACGGAGGTGCTGGAAAGACTGGTATACTTTTCCGTAAGTTTTCCGACAACTGGCAGCAGTTCTTCCATCGTATAGTCCATGTCCGCCTCCTAACTGAGCAGGTCAAAGAGTGTCTCCAAAAAGAGATCTCTGTCCCAGCGTGCTTCCTGTGAGAATTTCTCATACTCTCCCTTTCCACCGTCCTCCACGTAATCCCGGTATCCGGCGCGAATCGCCCTCGCAAAACGTTCCAGGCACGTTTCCTCCAGATAGGCGACGGAACCGTAACAGACGCCGTCAAACTGTTCTTTCATAAATGTCAGCAGCTCTTCATCCGTTAAGTTGTCCTCTGATTCGTTCTTATAGAGATAGAAGATTTCCTGCAGCTCCGCAATCACATCAGCATAGTTTTCCTGCTGCAAATAGGGAGAATCACAGAAAGTTTCTATAATCTCCGGCAATACCCCCTTTCCGAATTCGACCCGCATCTGCGTCCTCAGGGAATCACGCCGGCTCGCCATCAGTCTCCCAGCATCTTCCTCCGTGAGTGTGAGCCCGAAGGACTTTGTCTTCTCGTTGCAAGCCAGCACTCTTTCCAGTTCCTGCTTCCGTTGTACTGTTTCCATCAGTTCATACCAGTTCTCCTGCATCTCTTTTCCTCCCCGTATTTGGTAAGTACTGATTCTACGCCTTTCAGACTTTCATTACAAGTCTTGAAAAAAAGAGATTTTTATGGTATGATATAGGTGTGGAAAAAGCGATTTCCGTTTAGGATCGCCGGAGTCCACATTTTTTTGCTTTTTCTGAAAAAAACTATCCTTTTAGAAAAGGTACGGCACCGCTTTTTATAAATTCTTTGATCGCAGCGCTGTCCGGCAGGTGCATCATATGATGGCGTGTCAAAGGCAGCAGCAAAAGTCCTGTCACCGTATAGCTCCCCCAAAAATCCTTCAGCCAGATGGAACCTTTCCGGTCCAGTAAACCACCCTCGCTGACCAGCCGGTTCAAATATAAGGACTCGGGTTTCCGTTTTAAGTCGCTGGGGGTAAGTGATTTGATCACGGCACAGGTCTGACAGCCTACCGCATTGCGGTAATTGATCAGCTCCTGTTTATTGACGTGCCGGCTGAAACTGATTATTTCGCTGTCGCTCATTACATTACCGGTGTCTTTGACAGTCACATTCATGCGATCCATCCAATCATCATCGAAAATCTGAGACTGTCTGGCAATCAGAAGATTGCTGACCAGATCTTCGATTCGGGCTATATGCCATAAATGCCAGGCTATGGTTTCATCTTTCTCAGTCGGCATCACACTGTAATCCTCTTCTGCCAGACCCTCCAGCACATGATCGCAAAACGTGGGGCTGCTGCTTCCTGAAACCACCCCCGTATGTGTGACCGCATGAAGGTCAAGTGCCAATTCCATAGCCGGTTCAAAGGTCTTTTTCGCCTTTAGTAAGCGACGCAGCCTGTCTGCCTGAAGTTCATAATCTGCTGCAATATCAGACATATCATCGGTCTCCTTTTCTTTTCTCGGACCAGGGCAAGTGTGAATTGATCTGCGTTTTGCAAAACACGTTACACTTTCTTCCTGTATTTTTCGAAGCTTTTCTCTGATAATATCTCGTTCGTCACAAATTTCCCGTCATAGAATAACGAGTATGTTGTAAATGGGCTTGGCGCGCGCCTTGCAGCTTCCCGGGATTCCAGCTTTACTGTCTTGATCTCAATGCCCTGAGTCCTGGCGTATTCCGCCAGAATCGGAACGTATTTCGACGTGTGGGGACATTGGGCTGTGTAGTACAGAACCCATCCCTTTTCATCGGTCTCACCGGTCTTTGCACACTCTAAAAAGCGCGGCAGGGGTGTCCCGTCTTCAAATGGGAGTGCCATAAGCTCAAAGTACGGCGCGGCAGTATCGGCTGTCACAAATCCTTTATGCTTTAAGTAGGAGCCATCCGACAGAAACGGCATCTTCTTCTTAGAGGAAAGTATAACAAGCCCCTTCTTCCCGTTCGCCCTGGCCTCAGCGATACAGTGCTCCAGCAGCTGGCTGCTATAGCCCTGTCCTTTATACTGGCCGGAAACCCACAGACAGTCGATGTAATAGTATCCATCTGCATCGACAGGCACCCAGGCGTACTCCGCCGGCAGGTACTCGATAAACACCTTTCCGCGCACATCCAGTTTTTCGAACACAAGTCCCTCTTTCAGCCGTTCCTTCAGCCATGCTTTCTTGGAGGCCACGCAGGTCTCTCCCTTTTTATCCGATATGGCACAGCAGATGTGCTCTTCTTCGATGTTCTCCAATGTAACCCGTTTGAATTCCATACTCATCATTCCCTCTCTGTTGTTCAATCCTCTTTCAATCCTATATAGACATGGATCTCCGCCTCTTCGCCGGTCATCCCGTGATACTCTTCAAAATCAGCCTGAAACGCACGATTCAAGTTCATACTCCACAGTTCCATCCAGAACTGAACCAGGGCCTGCTGCACATCTCCCCTGACTACAAACCTCGCATATCTGCCTGCCGGGATCGTGCGGATCCTTAAGTTCTCCGGAAGCCCGGCATCATCCGCCACCTCACAGGCTGCCGTCATATCATAATCGCCGTTCTCATCGCTCTCGTAGTCGGAATAAATCCCGAGGACGCAGCCCCTTCTGTCTGCGGGGATACTGTCGTAAACCCCATTCGCGTAAAAGCTTTCCCACATCCCGCCTATGACACTTCCCATATCAGGCGCATGGTTATTCGTCCTTGCTGTTATTCCTGCCGCCTTCTTCTCAGGCAGTGTCACGATTTCGTAATTCATCCGGTTGTCCTCTTTTCCACCACTTCTGTGGTTTTCTCATGTACGCTTACAGGATAACACTTTAATCACGACAACTGTATGTCATCATTAACGGTAAATACGACAAATTTTCTCTGCCATGGCGGCAAATTCCACCCGGAGTTCTTCCGGTTCCACCAGTTCCACACGGTCTCCCATGCTGAGCAGCCAGCTAAATACGCTTCCGGGATCGGAAAAGCAGGAGCTGAATACCAGTTTTCCGTCCTCCCTCTCCTGAAAGCTCTCCAGCCCGCTCTCCTCAATCAGCCGCCACTTCATATCTGCCTCGCAGACCGCTGTGACGGAAATCCGCGGCGGAAATGCCTTGTCCGGTGACATATCATACGCAGGAACCTTCCGCTCCTCAAAGCGTTCATCCAGCGCCTTCAGCTCCAGCATCCGGTTTAACTTGAACAGCCGGTAATCCTCACGATCAGTACAGTAACCCCACACATACCAGGAGGACCACTGAAAGACCAGAAGATACGGCTCCAGCTTCCTTCTGCTCTCGCCGGAAGGACCAAAGTACGCAAAGGTGATGTATTCTCTGGCACCGATCGCCGCCTGAATCAGTTCGATCTTCGGCGCAAGACAGGATTTGTACCAGGACGATAAATCAATCAGGATATGACTGTTTGAGGTCAGAATCGAAGAATTCCCCATGGCCAGCTTGTCCATAAGCTGCTGGTATTTGTTGGTGCCGGATACGCTGTCCAGGCTGCGAAGTCCGGTCAGAATCGACTGCATCTCCGATGAAGTCAGTACAGTCCGGTCGATCCGGTATCCCTCCATGATGGAAATCCCTCCATTGGGCCCCTGTGTGGTTACGAGCGGAATGCCTGCTTTGCAGATGTCTTCGATATCCCGGTTGATCGTCCTCCGTGATACTTCAAACTTCTCGGCAAGGTATGGCGCCGTCACCTTTTCCTGCTGCAAAAGGATGGACAGGATTCCGATTAGTCGGTCAATTTTCATAAACGCCTCCTGTTACTCATGATAGGTCAATCTTCCCAATTGCGCTCACTCGCCCAGCGCCGCCTTCAGATCATTAAAATACTGCTCCTGCTGCTTCCTTAGGTAACCCGGGACAAACGGCTTCATAATCCACTTCTTCACGTCCACCCGTTCTGTAAATTCTGCTTCACACCCTTCGTCCGTCCGGCGGAACAGACCGGTCCACGTACCTGTCATATTGGCGTTGTCCATGGTAAATTCATACCGGTACGGCGGCTCGAACCGGGTGATCACAAACGTGGTCGGAAAGCCCTCCTTCGTATATTCCACAAACGTTTTCCCAGGCTCCAGTACATCGATTCTCTGAAGATCACTGCGCCAGCTGCAATCGCTTAGATCTGTCACAACCTCCCATACCTGCTCGATCCTGCTCTTTAGTACTGCCTTTTTCTTTGATTCTGTCATACCATTCTCCTTCAAGCCTTCGTTTCGCTGCTTTTTTCTCTATTATAGCAAATAAACAGGACATCTGTATGTCGTGATTATTTATTAGAAAATATTTTTTATTTTATGATTTCGCCCCATTTATGATAATTTCCCGGAGAATTTCGGAGGCCCTGCCGGAACTGCCTTTGCAGACGGACAGAAAAATCCGGACAGGATCCATTTTTAGTTCACCTGATACCGCAATATTTTGCCGTTCTGACAGGAGGCTGGCGGGAAGAAGGGAAATCCCCATTCCCAGCTCGACGGAGCGGAGTATGGCCTCGACCGTGTCCATCTCGATGATCCGTGGAGCAGGCACACCATAGGATTGAAACCATGCAAGCAGACGGGTGCGGTAAGGGCACGCGGCTATTTTATTTACTATGGCCGGCATCTGAATCATCTCCCGTTCCGCGCAGCCGAATGGGGCGATGATACAGAGTGTTTCCTGAAAAAAAGCCAGTGTCTCCATCTCCTCTGTCACGTACTGCGCCTCCAGAAAGGCACAGTCAGCCTTACCTTCGGCCAGATATTGGGCCAGATGATCCTGACTGTCCGTGACCACAGAGAGATTCATTTCTGGAAGCTGTTCCTGAAATGCGGTCAGCCACAGCGGCAGTCTGGATATCGACAGCGTATGAGCCGCTCCGATCCGAAATGTTTTGCGGTCCCTGATTTGGGCCGCTGCTCTGTCGATCCGGTCAAGGATATCTTCTGAGGCGATTAACAGGCGCTCCCCTTCCGCGGTCAGAGTGACCCCTTTGCTGTGCCGGATTAGCAGAACGGCGTTTAACTCTTCCTCCAGTTTCTTGATTCTTGCCGTCACATTCGACTGTACGTATCCCAGCTGACCGGCCGCCTTCGAGATGGAGCCTGCGCGGGCAACCTCCCGGAATATTCTGAGTTCCTGACTTTCCATAGCTCCCTCCATCATTTAAAATGATACCAGACATCATTACCAACTATTATACACGACGGCGGCAGTTCTGTATAATTAAATAGTAAAAACATCACCGCCGGGCCCGGCACTGGATGATACAGAAAGAAGGAGCTTCCTATGATTACAATGCAGTATAAAATAGCGCTGCCGGATCATTACGACATGAATCTCATACGCCAGCGCGTAAGACATAACGGGACGAAGACAGATGGTTTTGAAGATTTGCTGTTTAAGGCTTATCTGATACGGGAAAATCAAGGCGGATCAGAAGGCGGAAACGAATATTCCCCGCTGTATCTCTGGAAGGACAGTCCCGGAATGATCCATTTTATATGGGATGGGTACTACGATAATATTGTGTCCTCGTTTGGGAGACAGCGCATAAAACTGGGGATTCCCCTTTTAGCGGATATTGGAAAAGAGTTTTTAACTTCGCGGTTTGTGCTGGAAACAGAACAGGTTATTCCAGCATCCCAGAGAATGGTGCGGCCGCATTTTTCCGCAGTTGGAAATGGCTGTACCGGGAAAGTGCTGATCTGTGATCCTGAGCAATGGGTGCAGAAGGAGTATTCTTTTTTCGGCGAAAAACCGGACTCGCCTGTAAAGGGAACCGTTTATGAATTGCTCCATCTGTCTGTGTGACAGCAATGCTATTATTTTTTTACAGTCTGCCTCGGCCATTGACAACTGGAAGTCCGCTGCCTTATACTGTTAGATAATCATTGATTGATCACGGGGGATTTACGATTGGAAAGAATACTGATTATCGGCGGCAATGGCTGCGGAAAAACCACCCTTTCAAATAAGCTGGCGAATAAGTTAAGCCTGCCTTTGATCCATCTGGACGCACTGTATTGGAACGATAACTGGAAGCCTGTGCCCGACGAAGAATTTGACCGGCTTTTGATGTCGGAACTGCTTCAGCCCAGATGGATTATCGACGGCAATATTTCTCGTACAATCCCGCTCCGGCTGCAGTACTGTGACGCCGTCATTTTTATGGATTTTTCACGGATCAGGTGTCTGACCGGGGTGATTGGACGATTCGTGAAAAATTACGGTAAAAGCCGCACGGATATGGGAGGAATCTGCCCGGAAAAACTGAATGCGGAAAAGATACGTTTTATCAAGGGTGTTTGGACTCATCACAAAGAAACCCGCAGGCGTTTCTATGATATGATGGGCGAGGCGGACGATGTGAATATCGTCATATTAAAAAACCGGCGGGAAACAGATCAGTTTCTGTCGGAATTATAAACGGTTCGTTATGATAAAATAAAAAGGTATTTTGTTTATTTTATTCATCAGATTATTCTCGGAAACTCCTGGTATTCAGATTTATAAGATCGCTTATTCCATCAATGGAGGCTAATCAGACATGGGACTATTACAGGAATGGTATATGCAGGAAACGGCAGACAGTGAAGAGGAAAATTTTCACCGTCCGCTAAGCGACGAACAGCTCTTTTTCCATGCTGTCCGCTCAGGGGATATTGACTTTGTGCGCGAAAACTGTAAGCAGAAGAAATTTGCCGAAACCGAGGGTGTCGGCACGCTTTCCCGCGACCCGGTAACCAATTTGAAATACCATTTTGTGGTTACGACGGCATTTGTGACAAGGCTCTGTATTGAATCCGGTATGGAGCTGGAGCAGGCATTCCGCCGAAGCGATTTTTATATTTTAAAGCTTGACACGCTTCATACCTGTCAGGAGGTTATCGACCTTCACGACCACATGGTTCTGGATTTTACTGGTAAAATGCGAATTCTTACAAGAAGCTCGGGAATGTCCAAACCTGTCGCGGTCTGTATTGATTATATATACGCCAACATCAAGGAACGAATTACCATTGAGAAGCTTGCTGAATATACCGGATTGTCCACAAGCTACCTGTCGCGGCTTTTCAAAAAAGAAACCGGTGTTTCAGTAAGCTATTACGTTCGCGAGAAAAAGCTTGAAAAGGCACAGCATCTCTTAAAATACTGTGATTACAGCCTGATTGAAATCGCAAATTACCTTTCCTTTTCTTCGCAAAGTCATTTTATACAATTGTTTAAGAATTTTACAGGCTTGACGCCGAAGAAATACCGCGACCTTTATTTCTCCTCTGACTGGCACGTCTCAGGCTTGAATAAACGGGATACTCTCTAGGCATTTTCCCTGCGCGTATGCCTTGCGGAGTTCCTCCTTCGTATTAGCCTTTGACACCGCCAAGCGTCACTCCCGCGATGATATACTTTGAAAGCATCAGATATACAATAATGATGGGAACAATCGCCACTATTATCATCATGTATATTTTTCCCATATCACGGTTCATATAATCTGCCCCTCTAAGAAGTGCGATCAGGATTGGCACTGTCATCTTATCCTTTGACTGGATTACCAGTGCAGGAACAAAATAATTATTCCATGAGCCTACAAACGTAAAGATTGCCTGTACCGCTATTGCCGGCTTCATAATCGGAAGGACAATCTGGTTAAATGTCCGAAATTCCCATGAACCGTCAATCCTTGCCGCCTCTACAAGTGAAAGCGGAAGCGATGACTCCAGATAACTATACATAAAGTAGAATACAGCCGGTGAAGCAATAGAAGGAATAATCAGCGGAAGCAGGGAATCATACATGCCCATCTTTGTGATCAGACGCAGAAACCCCATTGCCGTAACCTGGGTGGGCATTACAAGAATCGCCATAATGAATGTAAATGCAGCTTTCTTTAACTTAAAATCATAAGCATAAAGCCCGTATGCGGTCAGCGCGGAAAAATATGTACAGATTGCTGCCGAACAGCCGGACACAATCAGGCTGTTTAAGATACCCCGCACCATCGGAAAAGTTCCGTCATTAACAACGTTTTTCAGATTTGTAAAAAAGTAATTTCCAGGCAGTGCAGAAAACCCTTTCTGCAGGTCTGCATGAGAACGTGTCGCATTGACAAACAGGATATAGAAGAAAAACAGGCACATGAATGACAGAATGATGAGTAATACATGTGCAAAAACAGTACGCAGACTGTTAAATGATTTTGATTTCATAATTTTATCTCCTTCCCGCTTTCTTAATTCTTTTGGCAGCGGCCTTTGAACCATCCGGGTCATTGTCACTTGTCATCCAGTATACGATAAAGCATAAGATGCCGCTGACGACGAACAGATAAACAGACAGAGCTCCGGCCATACCATAATTTTTGCTCTTTAAGTGGCTGTTGAGGAACATAATCAGCGTCATGGAGGTACGGTCAGGATTTCCCTGTCCATTGGTCAGAATCTGAGGCACGTCGAACATCTGAAGACCACCGATAATGGATGTGATCAGTGTATAGGCAAGAATCGGACGTATCAGCGGCAGTGTTATGCGGTAGAATCTCTGTGTACTGCTGCATCCGTCTATTTCTGATGCCTCAAAGATGTCCTGGCTGATCCCCATAATTGCGGCCATCAGCATGATTGTCGTATTGCCGAACCACATCAGGAAGTTCATCACACCGACTAAAGACCTTGTTCCAAAGGCAGTACCCATAAAATCAATCGGATTATTTGTTATTCCTATCGCCAGCAGGATAGCATTGATTGGTCCCTTGTTTGAAAATAATGTAAAGAACAACATGGCAAAAGCAGAGGCCATGATCAGATTAGGCAGATAAATGACTACCTTGAAAAACTGCCGGCCACGAATCTTCAACCGCGTGTCTACGAACCATGATGCAAGCATCAGCGCAATTACGATCTGCGGGACAAATCCAATTATCCAGAGAATCAGGGTATTTCCCGCATATTTCAGCATATCGGATTTCAACAGTTTTACATAATTGTCCATCCCTATAAAATCAGGACCTATTTCTTTGATTCCCGATCGAAAATATTCGTAAAAGCTGTATCGGATCGTATCTACCAGCGGTATCAACGAAAAAATAAAAAAGCAGGCAAAAAAGGGAAGTATAAAAATATATCCCCATTTTGAATAATCAATCTTTTTATGCTTTTGTTTCATGAACTGACGCTCCTTTCTTTATTCCCTCAGGCAACGAGCCAAACGGACGCTCTGGCGAGTCTATCTGACTAACAGGGGCTGTGAAAAAATCGAGTTGGCTAAACTTCATTTTTCCAGCCCAGGTATACTTATATCCAGTTGCCTCAAATTCAGCACTTGCCCTTATGGTCTTTATTCCGGCCACTGAATCTCTGTAATTTCCGGATAACGCTCTTTAATTGCTGTCTCAAAATTTGTCTTTGCCTTGTCGTAATCAATCTGATCCTGTAAATAATCACCAAACGCATTCTGAATCAGCTCTACACAGCCCTGGTCATATGCGGATAACGGAGCCAGCTTTATAGTATCCGCGCCTGGTGTAAAGTAAACATAGGGATTCTGTCCGCCAAGGAAATCCGATGCAAAGCTCTCATCATTTGCAGCGCCCTGCATAACGGTTTTCGCATTTGTAAAATCGGAGTAATCCTTTGATATCTTTGTCAGATTATCCTGATTGGCGGTCAGCGCCAGAAGGATGTCTTTTACATGTGCTTTATTGTCCGTGCCTTCTGCTGCGAGAACAAAAGTTCCTCCCCAGTTGTATGGCAGCGGAGCCTTTGTAACAGCCCATGAGCCTTCTTCGCCATCCCAGTTTGGTTTCAGCTGCGTGTCTATTCCCCATGCAGGGAAAAGGTATGCAAATACTTTAGAACTGGACCCCATTGCGGTAAACCAGTCGGAATTCCACTGTCCTTTTACAGCCGGGTCGAAATAGCCTGCATCCTTCCACTCCCTGGAATCCTCCACCCAGTCCAGTAGCTTCTGGTCAACCTTGACAGTCGAAGAGCCCGGTTCAACCCATGTCTCGGAAATACTGTTGCTGTATAAACGGAATGTATCAGCATAGGATGAGAATGTATAATATCCCTTTGCCTTAAGTGCCTCTGCTGTCTCTTTCATAACGGTCCAGTTACTGGTCTTCTCACCAATCACCGCCGGATCATCCGTACCAAAAACGTCCTTTGCTATATCGCGGCGATATACTAAAACGCCTGGGCAGGCCTGCCATGTAGTACCTCTCTGTACGCCATTCTGATCACATGCAACGGTCTTGGTAAAATCGAACTGATCTGCTAAATCCACAGCAGGATCAATTCCCAATTCTGTAAGCGGAACTGCAGCATTTATATCGGCATCTGTATATTTAACAATATAATCTATCTCAGCAGCAAAAATATCAATCTTATCATCATCTGCGGCGCCCGGCTGGTTCAAAAGCGCCTCATCAAGCTTATCCTGATATACACCGTCCTGATTCGGATTAATGATCCAGTGGATTTCCGTTCCATCCTTTAAAGTGGATACAGTCCCATCGTCGGATGTACTCTCAATCTCCGGATAAACCGCCGTAATACGGGTGCGAAGCTCGTCATTAAAGCTGTAGATATTAATGACCTGCCCTTCTTCTGCCTGTGAACCGGAATCTGCATTGGCCGTATTGCCTGATTCAGAACTTTTGCCTCCACAGCCTGCCAGTGTACCGGCTGCCATGGCTGCCATTAATAAGATGTTAATTACTTTTTTCATAGAAAAACCCTCCTGAAATATTATTTATCATAGTGCTTTATTGAGTTATAAAAAATATCAAAATCATGTCATTTTTTCATATCAATCCTGATTGGGACAGTCATAAGCTATCCAGTCATAATATCCGTATAACGGCGTCTTGCCGTCGTAGGGCTGAAGCCAATCATCTACGCCAATACCCGGCCAGGCGTTCATCATGATTTTACCCGGAGTGTCGGGGATATCTTCCGATGCTGAATATACAGGATTGCCATCTACATACCATGTGATCCTGTCGGGCGCCCAATAAAATCCGTAGGTATGGAAGCCTTCCGAAGCGTCAAAACCTAAATTATACACGTATTCATGGTTTCCTACTCCATTTGTAAAGTAATTAAACTGTACCCTGGTTGTATCATATCCCGGAAATTCAATATCAATCTCATCCCATTTCGTACCGTCGCTTGGACCAGTATAGGTGAAGAAGGAACTCACAACGCCCGGGTTCTTTATTGGTTTCATGTTTACCTGATACATTCCGTATCCGAAATACTCCTTTGTACGGAATTCGCCGCCTGTATATCCTTTTTGATCCTGGTCAATCTTCAAACTCATGATTCCATTTGAGAATGACACATTTCCCGGATTCCAGATACAGTTAAACATACCACCGTTCGACCAGCTGGATAGTTCCATTGTCGCTTCATCATAAGCGTCAAAGCCCGTTCCATAGTGATTTCCGGAATACGCCGGCGCGGCTTGTACCGTGGTCATTCCGGCTTGCAGGCTTCCCAGCATAACTGCAGCACAGATTGTCATAACGCCAATTTTTCTCTTCATAATAAATGCCTCCTTGATTGAAATGTATTTGCTCTCAGTTCTATCGCATCATAATATAAAAATTTTATGATAGGTATAATTCGATTTCCGTCTTCTCTCTGAGCATTTCTGCCGGAATATAGTTTTCTTCCATCTGAACACCGTTAACTGTCAGCTTTTTAAAGCCCGATTCTGCATGCTCCGGGTTGTAAACCGTAATGTGCAGATGTTTTCCCCTGAAATCCTTGTCTATCTCAAAGCCAGCCCACTCTTTTGGTATGGAAGGCGCTATTTTCAATCCCCCAAAGTCGGGACGTACACCGAGGATACCCTCGACACAGCCGACCATGACTGTGGAGGCCGTACCTGTCAGCCAGTGCACGTGAGACCGTCCAAAATGCGGGCTCGCTTTCCCCTCTGTGAACTGTCCATAACAATACGGTTCCAGCTTACGAATTTCAGCCCTGTCATTCTGAGCTGCCGGTGCATTTTCCTTAAAATAGGCAAAGGCCCGTTCCCCATGCCCGCGAAGCGCTTCTGCGAGAATAATCCAGCCCTGTGACTGTGAGAAAATACCGGCATTTTCCTTGACACCCGCGTTGTAAATGACTGCAAGGGCGCCGTCAAAGGCATCGAGATGATATGGCGGATCCATAAGCACGGCGCCGTATTCCGTATTTAGTCTCTCATGCACCGTGTCAAGCGCCTTGTCCGCCTGTTCGTCTGTTGCAAATCCGCTGATAACCGCCCAGCTTTGAGGATTCAGCCACAGATTTGCCTCTTGATCCGTTCTCTTTCCAATGACCTCTCCTTTCTCTGTAAAGCCTCTGATAAACCTGTCTTCATTCCAGCAAAGCTTCTGAATTAATTCTCCGAGCTGCTTTTGTTTTTCGTCAAGAAATGCAATGTAGCTTTCATCCTTTTTGTACCCGGCAAATTTCCTGAGAATCGTCATCGCATAGTAATACTGGAATGCTACAAAGGAGGACTCTCCCTCCGCTCCCAGCCGCAGACAGTCATTCCAGTCCGCGTAAAGTCCTGCCGGCATGCCGTGCGGTCCTAAATGCTTCATGGAGAAATCAACCGCACGTTTTAAGTGCTCATAAACCGTCCCTTCGCCCTTGTTGGCATATAGAATCACCTCATCGATAAATGCAAGGTCTCCTGATTCCGACACATATTTATATATCGTAGGGAACAGCCACAGCGCGTCGTCCGCCCTGTATGCCGGATGTCCTGTTTCCTGTACATAGGCATCATCATCCGGTGTATCCTCATGTCCCGGGTGGTGTGTGAATTTTACAAGCGGAAGCCCGCCGCCGTTGTCAACCTGTGCAGAGAGCATGAAACGGATTTTCCCGGCTGCCATTCCGGGCGCCAGATGGATAATCCCCTGAATATCCTGCACCGTATCGCGATAACCGTATCCGTTCCGGAGTCCACAGTAGATAAACGAAGCAGCCCGCGACCATAGAAAGGTCATAAAGCAGTTATAGGCATTCCATGTATTAATCATTGTATTAAACGACGCATCCGGTGTCTTTACCTGGAAATGAGACAGCTTTCCATGCCACCAGGCAGTCAGTTCATGGAATTCCTCTGCGCAGGTTTCCGAAGGATTCCGGTAGCATGCAAGTATTTTGTCAGCTTCGTCTTTGTACTTCATTCCCAGTATGAATGCAATCTCTTTTGTTTCCCCGGGTTCAAGCGTGAGTGTGGCGGTGAGCGCTCCGCACCCGTTTTCATTGTAGCTCAGCTCATTCCCGAGATTTCCGTTCATGACACCTGCAGGATTTTCATAGCCGTGATAGCGTCCGATAAATTTCTCCCTGTCTCCGCAGTAGGATGCTGCTTCTGCTCCTGCCAGTCCAAAGAAGCGGTCAAGCACAAGCTTGTTGTCAACCTCCTCTCCATTCTCCAGGCCGTCAAGATTGCCGTGTATCGTCTGACGAATGCGGTCCTTGTCAAAGGCAGTTCTTGTGATAAACAACGAATACTGAAGATTTACCTGATCCTGTTCATAGTTGTTGTTATTTGTAAACTCTGCATATCCTGTGATATTCAGACTTCTCGCCGAGCCAGAGCTGTTCGTCACTTTCAGATCCCACACCTCATAGGACTTGTTAAGCGGCACATAGTACAGCGCTTCTGAATGAATGCCGCTGTAATCCGCTTCTATTTTCGTATACGCTGTTCCGTGACGGCACCTGCTCTGGTATGTCTCCAAATCCTTTCCGACAGGCTGCCATGATGCTGACCAGTAATCCCTGCCGTCATTGTCGCGGATATAGATGTAGCGTCCCGGCTGGTCAAAATTGTTAAATATATAGCGTAAAATCCTGCCGTTTGCACCTGACTTTGCAAAGCTGTAGCCACCTGCATTGTTAGAAATGACTGCACCGTATTCGGGAGACCCCAGATAGTTTGCCCACGGCGCAGGTGTATCGGGTCGCGTAATCACATATTCTCTTTTCTCATCATCAAAATAACCGTACTGCATACTGCATCGTCCTCCTGAATTTCTGTCTATTTCAGTGATTATCTTTCATAATGTAATATATTTACTCTGAGTATATCGTAATCTCCACGAACTAAAAATCAGATTCATGGCAAAAATATCAGATTCATGACCTAAAATAAGCTTTCTATTTTTCAGCGCGCATCTGGCTGACCAGACGAAGAATGATTTCAAGTAGATTTGGCAAAATACCGCAGTACCTGCCATTTACATTTCACATTAAAACATTTACATTTCACGTTAAAGGGAGTAAGCTTACATTATCAGGAGGTGTTTTCCATGAACGAAAAAGCAAAGAAGTATGTAACTATGTTTCGGCAGGTCAAAATCGCATCCGCCGCAACGGTGGACGCCGTGGGCCATCCGCAGAGCCGGATCATCAATATCATGATCGCCAATGATGACGGGATGTATATCGTAACCTCTAAAGGCAAGCCTTTTTATAAGCAGCTGGCCGCCAGCGGTGAGATTGCCTTAAGCGCCATGTGCCCGGAATGCCAATCGCTGAAATTCACGGGACGCCTGCGCCTTGCAGATAAGAACTGGGTGGACGAGGTATTTCTCCAGAATCCGGGTATGAATGAGGTCTATCCGGGTGACAGCCGTTATATACTCGATGCATTTCTGATTTATGAAGGCAGCGGGGAATGGTTTGATCTGCTTCACTATCCAATCAACCGGGAAAGCTTCTCCTACGGAGGGACGGATGAGGAAGTAAGCGGATTTTCCATCACTGACGCATGTATCGGATGCGGGCGGTGTGCGGAGGCATGTCCGCAAAAATGCATCACGCCGGGGGAGCCTTATCAGATTGTGGGAAACCATTGTCTCCGGTGCGGGTTGTGTCAGGAGACCTGCCCTGTGGGGGCGGTAATTAATCTGAACGACTAAACACTCAGCTGCGGAAAGACAGGTTCCTCCTAATGAAAAAGCAGAAAAAACATTCGAATATAACTATTTTTTTAACAAAAAGAAATCTTCTCTTTTGGAAATGGGAAATTTTTTTCATTTACAATATCATGGTATCCCTTTTATTTCTTCTGATTCCGGCCGGCGGCTTATTCGCGGCCATGATTCAGGGAGACCTGGCTGCTGTTCTCATACGCCTTGACAAAGATTTCTGGCTGATGCTATTTTCAGGGATGGTATTTTCTATAATTTTTCCGGATATTTGTTATTTTGTTTCTATCTTGCATCGTTTATCCTGGCTGCAGCGGGAGGAACTCTATTTGGGAGTCATTTTTAATGAATGTTTTAAGCAGACGGAAATCCACAGGCGGGATGTTATTTATGCAGACAGCGATTGGTTTATCATTCCTAACAGAGCCTATGTATTTCATATTCATTTTATAAAGGAATTAGGGAAATTTTCCGGGAACGGGCGATACCGGACCGGGCTTATCGAAACTGCGGATGATGGGAAATGGAAGATTGTCCTTACGGCCGGGGAAGTAAAAAAACTACGGCAGTGGTACCGGATGCAAAAATCGAATGCGGCCACTGCCGATAACACGCGGTTTTCGCAGGCGAACAGCTGATCCGTGAATCCCTCCGTCTCTCCGCGCCTACGTCGTCGTTGTCACCTGGTCCCAGTCTGCGATTCCATCGGCCTGCACCAGCCAGTTGAGCGCATAATGCCACTCGAAAACAATATCACTGCTCAGCATCGGAACCTCCTTGTGGTGGACTCTCGCATCGACGCAGGCCCAGTCATACCGCAGCACCAGATCCTGCATGTCGAGAATCTCGTCCATGCTGCGAAGCACCGCAGCTTCCATCAGGCTGTCAAAGGTATGGTTCCACATGACTGCCCCAAGCTCAGAGGCATCGCAAATTTCTGTCGGTTCCTTCAACTCCATCATGGACAGTGCCCACAAAAGTACAGAGCAGCACTCGTACCGCCATCCAAACCGATTATGGAGCGCCGGATCCTTGTCCGGATTTTCGAGATAGTCCCGCTCTTCCGGTGAGAGCCAATCCGAGATCTGATAGCGTTCCTCCATCTGTGCGATCTCTTCCGCCGCCATTTCCCTGCAGTTTTCAAACTGGCCGCTTGTAAAAATCTCAGACTGGACACAAGCGGTAAAAATACAGGCAAGGCGATGAACGATCACTTCCTTGTCCGGAATTTTACATTCCGATTCGAACACCGACGCCTTTAAATGCTCAAGAAAGGGAATCCCCTTCTCCTTTAAAATGGCGATGGAACGCATTTTCCGTTCTCTGTCTGCCTCTTCCTCATTCACCTCACGATCCAGAATCGTGGTGCTGGCCTGCGGATAAAATTCTTCAAAATCACTCTTTCCGTCAATCGACAGCAGCAGGCGGCCATCCCAGTGATACAGATACATATTGGGATACAGCACAAAGGCGCTGAGTTCTTCCGCCATGCCATAAATGGAGTGTATGATACCGTTTGTCCTGTCGCTGTCCCTGTCGATTTCGAACCGGATTCCTATGATACAATTAAACAGACGCATCTGGCATAGGGCCGCTTCCTTCACCTCCTCATTCTCAAGAGGGGCCTGGGAAAAGAAATTGGCCATTCCATTGGACTGCACCTTCGTCTCCTCGCCATCCGTTACCAGGTGGAAAACCGCTGTGGTGCCATCCTTAAAACGAATCTGGAATTCATCTTCGTCCGTATAAAAGATCTTGTCCGTCACTTCCGCAAACAGGCGGCATGCAATATCCGGCACGGCCTTCCCGTCTTTTCTGCAGGCATACAGTGTCAGGACTGCTTCCTGTGTCTTTGGTTCTTCCTTTTTAGGCTGAGCCTTCTTTCCAAACAGTTTCATGGTATTATCCTTTCTATATTTGGTACAACACTTGATTCCATTGGCAGAGCGTAAATGTATAATCCAGAAGGAAAATCATCGAAATGAAGGATCTCCTGTATCTGAAATCCGCATTTCTCCATCACCTTTCGCGAACCGTAATTCTCTTCCACCACATAAGCTTTCAGACCTCTGATTCCCTGTTCCTGTGCAAATGTCTTCAGCAGTTCCACGGCAGCGGTATTGTATCCCTTGTTCCAGAATCTCTGAAAACTGAACAGTGACACCGAATACTCTCCGCAGTTCTCCTCATCCTGTTTCAGGGCGGCGACTCCTACCGGTTCTCCGCTGTCTGCAATTCGTATGAGAAAGCCGTAATTTCCCCCTTCCGCATAATGCCGGATGAGTTCATCTGCCTCCTCCGGCTTCTCATGGGTATCAAAACGCATATATTTTACGATCTCCGGGTCGGAAGTCATGGAAAATACCGTATCCCTGTCTTCTGCCCTTAATTTATCCAGCCAAATTTTCTTTTCCAAAGTCTTTCAAACCTCCAATTCCCATTCTCTATGGCTATTTTACCATAAATTTACCGACTCTGGAAGAATCCCGTTATTTAAATACTGAACGGCAGAAGCAATATCCATTTTAACTCTTCTTTTATATACCACACCGCTGTATTTCTTCATCATTTGCAGAAATACCATACTCTTTTCGTAACGTTCAAATATTTCCTGTACCATACCGGCCTGCCTCCTTTTCTTTCTGCAATTGGTTTATCAAGGTTTATTAACACGCCAAATAAAATTGACAAAACAGATAATGTGGTATATAATAAATAAAAACCGAACGTCCGGTTTTTATAATAAGGAGAATCCTATGCCGAAAAAATATAATTCACAGGCAACCATTGAAAACATATTAACGGTTTCCGCAAAGTTGTTTTTAGAAAAGGGATTTGATAAAACAAGTATTCAGGATATAGCGGAGGCCGCCGGTATATCAAAAGGGGCTATTTATCATCACTTTAAGTCAAAAGATGAAATTATCAGCGCAGTCACTGAAAACCAGACAAAGAATACTAAGTCCATGCTTGAAAGCTGGTTGTCTGAAACAGACACTCTTACAGGAAAAGAACAACTAACTGCCATTTTAGAAAAAAACCTTGACTGCCAGGACGCCCATTATTTAGACGAAGTTATGAGTGGCCGCATGAAAAGTGCAGAATTTGTCTTGTCCTATATGCAGACCTGTGTCAATCAAGACGCCGCCCTTATCTCAAACACAATTCAACAAGGGATAACCGATGGTTCGCTCGTTACAGATTTTCCTGATGAATGTGCCGAAGTTTTTCTTTTACTGATGAACGTATGGTGCGATCCCGCCGTCTTTCGCTGTGATGCCCGGAAATTATCACTTCGATTAAGATTTTTACAGCACCTGATGAAATCTATTGGCGTAGATGTCTTGAGCGATACGCTTCTCGAAAGAACTTTAGACCTGTTGCAGAAGCTATACACGGAGGAAGTCCATTTCAATGAATAAATCCTTAGCTGTACAAACGAAAAAACTGACAAAGGTTTTCCCTGGAAACGAAGCTGTTAAAAATTGCAGTATAAACGTTGAGCGCGGAACAATTTACGGCCTTTTAGGGCCAAATGGGGCTGGGAAAACTACGCTTTTCAAAATAATATCCGGGTTGCTTACACCGACAATGGGTAACGCGCAGGTTTTAGGAAAAGACATTGTTTCTGAGCGTGATATTATCTTATCCGAGATTGGAACAATCATTGAAACTCCCATATTTTATGAGCACTTATCAGCGGCCAAAAATTTGGGAATCCATCTTGCCTACATGAAAAAGAAGCCGGAGGATATTGACACTGTTCTATCAAAGGTCGGACTGAGTAATACAGGCGTTCAGCCTGTTTCAAAATTTTCTTTGGGTATGCGGCAGCGGCTGGCAATTGCAAGGGCTATTATTCATAAACCCCAACTACTGATTTTAGACGAACCTATTAACGGACTTGATCCTATGGGAATTAGGGAAATGCGGGATTTTTTCATAGCGCTCGTAAAAGAGCAAAACATGACCCTGCTCATTTCCAGTCACATTCTAACGGAGATTGAACACATAGCTGACACCATTGGAATAATTAAAGACGGGACAATCGTAAGAGAGGTTTCCATGGCTAAACTGAAATCAGAGTCCCCCTCTGGTCTTGAGGATTATTTCATGGATATCATGACTGGGAGGATAGAAAGTGAAAACACTATTTAAATTGGAACTGCAAAAAAATATAATACGTACTTATGTGGCAGCCTCTCTCATCATTGCATTCACAATGCTGGGCTTCTTGTACCTTTTTGCATATGCGCCTATGCTGGAACCAAACGATAAAGATATGGCTATTTTTTCGGGCTATCATAATCTTATTCCGCTGTTTGGTGTTTTAAATATGGCAGTGTTTTGTGTATTGTCGGCAGTGATGTATTCAAAATTCATCATTGAAGATTACACCGGAAAACGCATAATTTTACTTTTCTCATACCCGGTAAGCCGAAAGAAAATTATGTTATCAAAGCTCGGCATTGTATATCTCTTTACCGTAATTTCAATGGTTGCCAGCAACATTGCTATTTTTCTGGTATTTGGTCTAACCGAACAATTTATACACCTTATAAATGAAAGTTTTACACTTTTTATTCTAGCGCAGGCGATTGAAATTACACTTATCATGTCCTTCATCGCTGCCAGTACAGGCATTATAGCAGCCGGCATTGGATTTGTAAAAAAATCAGTTCCAACAACGATTGTATCAGCCGTTTTAATTGCTTCTCTCATGTGCAATATCGTTGTAAATGCCACAGCGAATAAAGCAGTATTGTATTTGCTTGCAATAGTAATCCTGACTATTGCATTTATAGTTTCAATACTTTTAATGAAACAGGTGAACCGAATGGAGGTTGAATAAATGGAACAGAGAATTGAGGGAGCAATAGACAGCGGTCTTGAAAGCTTATCGTCCGGGCTATATGTTTTTAGTGTTGGCTTTGGTATTGTGCTCATTATATTGGGCGCTATCCTACTATTTAAGAGTAAAGACAGAGGCTCGAATAAGAAAAAAGGTGCCGTAAACATTGGGTTGATTTCTCTTGTTCTCGGTGTTTTAGCTGTCATAAGCGGACTTGTGCAAATGTAATCATTTTATTGGCCGCACAGCTAAATATAGCTTTAGGCCAGCTTCGTCTGAAGTCCCACTGTTTTATTATCACATCAAAAAAATACTGTCAAAAACTTTTACATGCAGCAACATATGCTTCCAAAAGTTTCTGGCAGTATTCCATTTCCCCTTACTATTCCTATTCCCGCTTCTGTTTCATTTCCCGTTTCGCCGTCCTGATGATCCCAGGGCCATACCGTGCCAGCGCGGTCGTAATATAGGGGTCCCCCAATGCGTCCCAATGCAGATATGCAAATTTCCATAATTTCTTATACAGGTCATAGATAACTGCCTCGTACCCGGGTTCCTCCATCACATTTATCATGCAGTCCGGATCTTTTTTCAAATCATACAGTTCATCGAAATCAAATCCATTAAAAACGAGATGGTATTCGTCTGTAAAAATACTCCTCTGGATTCCATAGCACTCGTTTCCATTGCTCTGTGTATAAGTCTCCGAGCGCCATCGTTCCGGAATGCCCCCCTCCAGAAACGGCTTTAAGGAACGACCTGAAAACCGCCTTTTCGCTTCCGGATTATCCGCTTCCAATATCCCGGCCAGTTCTAAAAATGTCGGTGCATAATCCAGAAGCGATACCCTCTGGCTGATCACGGTCCCTTCCGCCTTAATACCGCCATACCCCATGACGGAACAGATGTGGTACGCCTCCTTAAAACACGGAAGGCCTTTCGTCCATAATCCATGGGCGCCGGCATAATCTCCGTGATCCGATACGTATAGGATGACCGTATCTTCAAGAAGCTCTCTCCGCTCCAGCACGTCGAGAAGCCTTCCGAACAGCGCATCCTCATAGGAGCAGAAGGCCAGGTAATGCTTCAGGGAACGTTTCTGTTCCGCCTCGCCGAGTTGGTCAAACCGCTCTCTCGTCCTTCTGTAGAGATTTGGTTTATCGAGCATCCGGTCCTTCCAGGACTCCGGGAGCACTATCGATTCATCCGGATAGAGATCCAGATACTGCTGTGGGACAAAGTACGGATCGTGAGGCCCCAGTGTTCCGACATACATACAGAATGGCTCATCTTTGCTCACATTCTCCAGCCAGCCTTCTGCACAGGATACAACATCACCGTCACCGAAGGGATTTTCCGTCACACCGTACTGGCTGTACTGGGGAAATCCAATTCTGGAGATTTCCCCTTCTCTGCGCCCCTCTTCTAAAGCAATGTCGTCTTCCTCTAAAAGCCAATCCCAGTCTCCCATAAAGGGAGTCCTCTTCCATGGCTTATACCGGCCCTCCTGCGGCGGATAGATCCAGGGACCAAATCCTCGATCGCCCGGCCCTTCTTCCGCGCTGACATGCCATTTCCCACTGAAATACATCTGATATCCCGCTTCCTTCAAATCTTCTGAAAACAGCTTAATCCCGTCATTTAAACCATGGGAAAATGCATCCGCCAGATCAATATTGTTCCATATGCCGTGCTCTGAGGGATACAACCCGGAAAAGAAGCTGGCACGGCTGGGGCAGCAGTGGGGAGAGGGACAATACGCCTCCTGAAAAGTCACACCATGGCGCTTTAGCCGCTCCAGATTCGGCATGTACGCCGGTCCCTTGCTCTGTTGGGTCGTCCCCAGCTGCTGGTCTGTCATAAATATCAGGAAATTACTTTTTCTCTTTCCGCTGTCCACGTCTATTGCTTCGCCATCCTTTCCCGTATCCCCTTTACCGTTTCTTTGTATTTATCGATCCCCAGCTTATTCAGCTGCTCCAAATAGGTATCCCATTCTGCTTCAATCCCGCCTTCCGTCAGCCATTTTACCTGCATCTTGTTGACATAGTCGTCGATATCCTTTGCCGTCGTGGTAAAGTACTTACTCTCCTCCTTATTCGGCAGCAGGAACAGAGAGGACTGCGTGGCATACGGAGCGTAGTGCTCTTTAGCGATCTGCAGCTTATTGATATCTTCATCCATGACCTGGACCAGCTTTCCCCAATCCTCGGAAGCAATCTTACAGGGTACGTGTACAGGGGCATTCTTATACCGGAATTCACTGTAGGACATCCCGTCAGGAGTAGGTACATAATCCAGCATTCCGCTGTCTGTCTTCTCCAGGGTGGTCCCAATCGGCCCTAAAAACAGCTGTGCCGAAATTTCCGGTTCAAAATGGGCGTCCAGCCATTTCATAATTGCCTCTTCCTTGCCCTTTGCCGATGCAGTCATAACGAATTGGGTTCCATTGACATTACCGTTGCTGTTGGCGCTGTTCTGCCAGATTCGCTTGCCTGTCGGACCTTCCAGAGGCTCAACAATCACATAATCTTCTTTGTATTTTTCAGGAACGACAAATGTGGAATCATATGCCATAAAAGAGCCTACAATTTCCGGATCGTTATTTCCCTTGGCATTCATGACTGAGGTGTCCGGTGTGGTGAAGCCTTCAGAATCCCACAACCCCTCTTTCACAAACTTGTGGTAATACTGGATTGCATCCTTGTACTCCTCCTGTTCTGCCGTATAGACAATCTCACCGTTCTCATCTTCTATGAAATGGGCGCCCACTGTCAAAACCGGATCCACATATCCAAAAGAGCCGAACAGCTGGTGGTAGCTGTATGCAGTATCCGGCACAGACGAATTATAATGGAAAACGAATGGAATCTCATCCCCCTTGTCGCCATTGCCGTTCATATCATTTTCTTTAAATGCCTTCAGTGCATCATAATACTCATCAACGGTCTTTGGGACAGGGAGTCCCAGCTGATCCAGCCACTTCTTGTTGATGTAGAGCAGGCCTGACGTATACATTACCTCTCTCTCCACCGCACGCCCGATGCTGTAGATTTTCCCGTCATCCGGATTGATACAGATATTCTTATATTCCGGCATTTCCTCAAATGCTTTCTTGAGATTCGGGCAGTATTCCTCGATGTAATCCGTCAGATCCAGAAACATTCCCTGAGGAGCGTATTTCGTTACATCGTTGACATTGACGGCATTCATGTAAAAGACATCCGGTAGATCCCCGCTGGATAAGATCAGATTCTTCTTATCCTCCCATGTCGCCGCCGAGTAAACCTGCCATTCCACCTCGACTCCGGTCTTTTCCTCCAGAATCTTATAGATTTCCATGTCATTCGGGTCACCGTGCCACTCATTCTTGATAAAGGTCACCTTAATTTTCTCTTTCCCTTTTTCCCCCGCATCGGCCTGACTGCTGTCCTGCCCCTTGGGCTGTGCTGCCCCTCCGCATGCCACACAGCCTGCCACTACGGCGGCGGCTGTACACAGTGCTGCAAATCTTCTTTTTTTCATTCTGCTTCTCCTTTCATTTATCCTCATCCCTTTACCGCCCCCAGCATCACGCCTTTTACGAAATGCTTCTGAACAAAGGGATAAAATACCAGCATTGGAATACTTGATACGACAACGCAGCCATATTTCAGCAAATCAACCAGCTGCTGCATATCCGCCACCGTAGATGCATCTGCCGAGGCCAGTGAATTCTGGCTGTCGATCAGAATGGTCCGAAGCACCAGCTGCAGCGGAAAACGGCTTTCGGAGCTCAAATAGATCATGGGCTCGAAATAGGAATTCCACTGCTTCGCCGCATAAAAAAGTACCATGACTGCAATCAGCGATTTCGACAGAGGCAGAGCCACACGAAAGAAGAATCCCACGTATCCGCATCCGTCTAAAAATGCTGCTTCCTTCAGTTCTTCCGGTATACTTCCCATAAAGTAAGACCTGGCGATTATCATATTGTAAGTGCTGATCAGCGTCGGCAGAACGATTGACCAGATGCTGTCCAGCATCCCCATCTGCTTTACCACGAAATACAGCGGAATGATACCTCCGTAAAAGTACATGGTAAAGACCATTATTTTCATGAATACGCCGCCAAACGGAAACTCTTTTCTGGAGAGCGCATAGGCGAGCGGAATGGTAAATACCACATTTAACAGGGTTCCGACTATCGTATAGAGCAGACCGTTGCCAAAGCCTGTCCATATCGATTCATCTGCAAATATCTTCCGGTAGCCATCCAGGGTGACATCCGCCGGCAGAAACAAAACCCTTCCCTGATAAACGGCTCTCGGGCTGCTGATGGAGGCAATCAGGCTGAAATACAGTGGATATAACGCAACGATCAAGATCATGACCAGCAGCACCGTCGTAACAATTTCGAAGACTCTGTCTTTTTTTCCCGCTTTCATTCACATATCCCCCATTCTACCATAAAGAAGTATCACTGAACCTTTTACTGAATTTATTGACTGAAATCAGAATCACGAAATTCACCACGGACTGCATCATCTCGACCGCAGACGCGTAACTGAAATCACCATCTACCAGTCCCCGCTTGTAGGTATACGTCGATATGACCTCCGATACCCCCAGATTCATGGAATTCTGCATTAAGTACGATTTTTCAAAGCCGATCGTTAAAAGCTGTCCCGCAGTCAGAATCAGCATGGTAATGATCGTCGGCATGATTCCCGGCAGATCGATATGCCAGATTCTCTGTAATCTTCCGGCCCCATCGACGATTGCCGACTCATGCAGATCAGGGGAAACCGATGCCAGCGCCGCTATGTAGACAATTGCAGACCACCCGCACGTCTGCCAGATCCCCGATAAGACATAGATCATGACATACATTCCGGGTTTTCCCATGAAATGGACAGGGTCTCCGCCAAAAAAGCGGATTACCGCATTTACCACACCGCTGTACGGAGAAAGCATGGTGTACATCATACCGACGAGAACGACAACGGAGATAAAATACGGTGCATACGTCGCAGTCTGAACCAGCTTTTTAAATGCTTTGTTTCTGACCTGGTTCAGCAGAATGGCGAGTATAATCGGAAAAGGAAATCCCAGGATCAGGTTCGTCACATTGATCAGCAATGTATTTTTGAGTATCAGGAAAAAATCCGGAGACCGGAAAAATCTCTCGAAATTTTCAAGTCCCACCCACGGGCTTTTCGTAAATCCCAGGAATGGAGAGTAATCCCGGAATGCAATCTGCGACCCGTAGATCGGCCAGTATTTAAATAATGCGTAATACACCAGCCCGGGTATTACAAACAAATACAGTGTTTTCGTTGCCCGGAAGTTTTTCATGAATCTTCGTTTTTGTTCAATCCTGCTTATACTGTTTTTCACAATTCATTTTCCTTTCTGTCCTGTGACCTTGTATATGACTTTATTATACTGACTCTCATCCGGCGGAAAGCTTTGTATTTTTTACCAGTTACTACAAATTTTTAATCTTTTATTGTAAGTGAATTTTTCTGATAGTATAATTCGAGTATACTCAATCAGGAGGCACAGAAGTTGGAAAAACACCCGAAATTAATCCATTACTTTAAATCCCATTTTAATGCCCGGCTCGTTCTGATCTTTCTATTCAATGGGATTGTTCCCGTTTTACTCATCAGCCTCACCACATATCCATTCTGGTTCCGCACCATGCGTTCGAAGGAACTCACCTTTACATACAGCAGAATTTCCACCATCAATCAGGCCCTGGATTCCCTGACCACTGACATTGAACAGAATATTACCCACATTTTTTCCAATGAAGATATTCGCAGTTATTTGAAGGAGGATTACGATGAAATCACGGTCGAAGGGCATAAGAAGCATGTCCTGATTGAGAATTTCCTGAAGTCCATCTCGAATTATGGCGAATTTGCCTGTTCCTACACGATCATCGACCGCTATAACCGCATATACACCAACGGCTCCAATGTCAACCGGCTCCAAAGCTTTCACAGTCCGCTCTGCGAGAGCGTGAAGCAGGCCTCCCCCGGCACCTACTACACGGAGCGGAATCTATACAGTACCGACAGTGAGAAGGCGCTGACCTACGGCCGTGTATTAAAGGAGGAGGCGGAAATACTCGCTGTCATTCTTGTGGATATCAGCCCGGAGCTGCTTCATTCCATTCTGGGAGATTATGATGGGAACAACTATCAGGTATTCATCGCTAACCCCAATAACGAACTGATCTACACCAATGCGGTTCACCTCCTCAGTAAACCGGAAATTATGGAGCATCTCCTCTCCGCCCATGGAACGACGGTAATTCTGGAAAATGAACGCTATGAGATGGCGCACGCCACTTCCCTTTTGACAAACTACCATACCTATGTGCTGGTTCCGCACACGTATATTTACAAAGATTCCGAAAATATAAGAGTTTTGTTTGTCATTATCCTGATTCTGGTTTTCATGCAGACCATCGCATTTTCCAGAATCATATCCAAATCGCTCTCCAGAAAGATCCTCCTGATTAAGAATGAGCTGCTCCGTTTTATCACCACCAGGGAGAAGAGTGTCTTTCACCATAAGAATAACGACGAACTGAAGGAAATATCAGACGGGATTGTGTATCTGGAAAATGAAATTGACAAGATGCTGGAGGAAATTCAGGCAAACGCAGAAAAACAGCGCCGGCTTGAACTGCAGACGCTGCAGCAGCAGCTGAATCCCCATATGATTTACAATGCTCTGAATACCATTACACAATTGGCCAGCCTTCAGGGCGTTAAAAATATCGAGGAGGTATCTCTGGCATTCACAAGAATGCTGAAACTCGTCTCCAAAAATACGGAGAATTTCGTCACGCTGCGTCAGGAAATCGGTTTTATCAAAGACTATATTTCCATTAAAAAATATAATAATTTCCAGAACCTCACGCTGCAGTGTGACGTTGCCGACCACCTCCTGGAACTTCCTGTTTTAAAGCTTCTGCTGCAGCCATTTATTGAGAACTGCATGAAGCATGGTTTCCGCAATTTCGAAGAGGATGGAATCATCTTTCTCTACGCCTATCTGGAAGAAGAACAGCTCCATATCATCATTGAAGACAATGGTTCCGGAATCAGAAACGATCAGATCGAACAGATACTTAATCTGTCCTGTCAAACGGAGGAGGACTATTCAAATATCGGAATACGGTCCTGTATCGAACGCCTTCGCCTCCAGTATGGGAACCGCTGCACATTTTCCATCGACAGCGACGGACAGAGCTTCACCCGAATTTCTTTGAGCTATCCTGTAAAGGAGGACCCGCATGCTTCAGACGCTTCTCGTCGATGACGACATACTTTCTTTAAATAAGATGCAGACCTTTCTGGCAGACCTCGATTTCATCCATGTCTGCGGGCAGTTGCTGGACGGAACAGGCGCCATCGAATATCTGAACACTCATGGCGATTCCATCGACATCGTGATCCTCGATATGGAGATGCCCGGGGCGAGCGGATTAGAGGTCGCCAGATTTATCAGCAAACATCAGCTTCCCATTACAATCCTTGTCATAAGCAATTACGATAATTTCGAGTACGTAAAACCGATTCTCCAGGCCGGGGCTTACGATTACCTCCTAAAGCATGAGCTGTCCCGGACTCTTCTCGAAACGAAATTGTCCGAAATACGGCTTTATATTGATAAACAGCAGCTTCATCAGAAGCAGTGGGACCAGATGTGCCAGCTGTCAAAACAGCAATACCTCCGGAATCTCGTCTTAAATTATGATATTCCGGATGAAAGCCGTCACTTTTTCGCCTCCGATCCGCTGCTCTGCGGCCGGCGTCACGTTGCGGCTTGCCTGCAGATCACCAATTTCTCCAGTATTTATCAGAGCATACCGGATGAACGCCATCAGAAGGTTGTCAATACGGTTCTCCACTTTTGTGATACATTTTTCACCTCGCTTCAGAGGGGAATTATCACACATATCAACTACGGTGAATTCCTGGTCCTGCTGTCCTTTCCGGATCTCACCAGCGAAGCCGCCATCCTTCAGACGGCAGCCCAGGATATCAGCCTGTTGAAGAACAACCTGCGGCGTTATCTCTCTATCCATACTTTTGCCGAGTCCATGCCCGTCTTCGACTCCGTGGAACATTTACGCCCCTATTACCTGAAAATTCACCATCGTCTTCAGGTAAAGCCTTTTAACAGCGATTCGGAACGTCCTGGAGAAAAGGAAGGCAATTCCGTTCTGCTGCTCTCCCTACAGGAGGAAAATGAGCTGTCGGAATCTCTTCTTCACCTGAACGAAAAAAAAGTGACTGAAATCGTCACTCATATTTTTGAAACAGTCGGGCAGACACACGTCTCTCTTCTTGGACTTCAGCGCCTCGTCCTGCGTCTGACGGAGATCATGCAGCTGGCTCTCCGAACGGCCTCCCAGGATCGTGAGACCATCACGGTACCGCCGCCGGCTGTCAACAATATTCTGGATATTGAGGCGCTGAAAAAACAGTTTCTCCTTTATTACCGCCAGGGCCTGGAACGGCTTGCTTCCGCCTCTGTCTCCCAATACCCGCCGTTGATCCAGAAGGCGCTGAATTACATCTATCAAAACTATCATCTGGATCTCTCTCTGTCGGATATCAGCCGCCACTGCGGAGTGTCGGAGGTCTACTTTTCCAGGGCATTCAAAGACGCGCTTGGCCTCCCTTTTACGAAATATTTAAACGCATACCGGGTCAGAATCGCCTCACACCTCCTCCGGCAGTCCAATGATTCCCTTAAAAAGATAGCCGAAGAGTCCGGATTTCAGAGTTATAATTATTTTTTGACTGTTTTTAAGACATATATGGGGGTTACGCCGGTGCAGTATCGGGAAAAATCACCGGATACTTCCACTGACTAATACTTATGAAGCCACAGAACGGACGCTAATCAGGCAAACTGTTTAACGTCCGTTCTGCAGTACAGTATCCTTCTGATATAGGGCAGGTTCATGCCCTCTTCACAAAAAAGATGACAGCCGTCCCCATTAGAGTTATAATATTTCCTTAAAGGAGATGACTTCACCCATGAAAAACAAAACAAAATCAGTATTGGCAGCTTTCCGCTCCAAATTTGCGGCCGCCCTGCCAATTATTCTTTTTTTCCTTTTTTTATTTTACTCTACGATCCTATTATTCGGCATTTCCTATTCAATCCTCGTATCGGTGGTTACAATCCTGTTCAAGGTCAATTATCGGAAATATCTAACAGTCCGGCAGCTGATTGTTCTTGTGGGGACGCAGTTTTTGATGGCTCTTCTCAGCTTTTTCGCCTCCCTCAACCTTGCGCTCTGCATTCTTCTCAATCTGACCGTTCCCTTTCTGCTGGTTTTTCTCCAGACCTCGCAGTTTAATCCGCTGGGATATTTTGCGAATGCCATGTGCTTTGTCTTTCTTCAGCTACGGCCAGTCGGGTGGGATGGACTGGCCATGCAGATGGGGGCGCTGGCCTACGGTCTGGCGGTTCTGACCATCATACTGTTCTTGTGTTCGCTTCAGAATAGGAAGAATGACCATTTTGCTGCTGCCAAAAAAGGGCTCCTGCTTCTGGCGGCCGCGCTGCGCGCTCAGATTGAGCAGATGTCCCCCTCCGCAGAACAAACAGACCCCTCCGGCAGTCTGGCTTCCGGACAGATGGATACCATCTTTCCAATCCTCCAGGGACTTTACGGAGAAGCCTACAAAAGCAGGGGCCTCACCTATGTGGTAAGCCCCCAGGGGAAAATTCAGTATATGTTTGCGCTGCTGTTTCAGCGTGCCGTGTATTTTCTGACAAATCCGTACCAGGCAGCCACTCTCTCTGACCAGACCTGTCATGACTTGTTGGAACGCCTGGCCCAATATATGGAGGCCGCGGGAAACAGCGGTTTTGAATGGAAAGAACTGGTCAACACAGGAAATAAGCTTCTGGCCGAAG
>NZ_JBKVCZ010000062.1:0-20822 GCF_046966825.1 Hungatella sp.
GGGAATCCATCCACTGTCCGGCATCGGCAAATACTTCCGGTAAATTTGATGCGACGGCATATTTGTGAACCTGAATCCGGTCCGTTTCACTTAAGTTACCATATCCTTTTGCCAGGAGAACCTCTAACTCTGAAGAGCGCTGCGTAAAGACAGATGGTTCCCAGAAATCATCCCGTTTCAAAAGCTGGCTGATGTAGCTGCAGATTACATTTTTCTGATACTCTGCCACGTAGTCCTGACCCTGTATTTCCTTCAGGACAGATGTAAATTCCTGACCATTTTCCAGGCGTCCGGCAAATGACAGAAAATATTCCATAACCGGCGAGGAAAGAGACGTTCGAAATGCCTGCCAGTTGATATCATCCGCAGAGACGACGAGATCACCCCAAAGATAGATGAAAGGAGCTCCGTACAGCTTACGGATATTGGGATTTGCCTCTGCTTTCTGTTCCAGGGTGGTAAACTGTCCCTGCTCGATTACGTAATTGCGATATAGCTTGGCCGCGCTGACAGGATCTTTGTCCGTGATGTAAATTCGAAATTTATTTGTCCGGTTATCGTCGATCGCCGGATACTGATGGGAGACAGAGAACGCGATGGGGGAATCTGAAGTAAAATTCATCTCTGTCCGGTAAGGATCTTCCATAACGAACAGGAGGTTGTAGCTTCCGGCAGATGAGATCCAGAACGGCATGGAAAGCTGCTCCATCACCTGGAATTCCTGGCCATTTAAATAATCGAACCAGGCCGGATCGTCCGCAGGTACCCGCTTGCCTTCGCCAAAGGGAAAATAGTAGGTATCTGCGGAGATAACGGGCCATGTAAAGGAATTGTCGTTCTCATTTTCCGAGGTAATCTCCACACTTAAATAGTCCTTTTCGGGAGACAGGGATACTGATATCTGCTCATCGGGATAGCGCCAGCTGACGGTATCGCCGACTTTTCCATAGTCCAGTACGGTTCTTCGTTCCCCCTTAGCAGCAGCCGTTATAAGCGTCTGTTCCACCTCGAAGGACAGGGTGAATTCTTCCGGCTCTACCTCAAAATCAAAGGGAAGTCCGGTATCATGAGATTCAGAGACCTCCATCTCTTCCGGGACGGCCGCAGATGACGGTTCCGGATTCTGGCTGTTGGATGAACAGCCGGTTAAAGCCAGGGCCAATGGCAGAAGCAGGCCCAGCTTTTTAGACAGTAAATTTTTCATTGTAAACTCCTTTTCTGATTTTTCATTTTGCGCGCAGGGAATCAGGCGGACAGGAATGCGTATCCGGCCGATGACTGCTGTATATCGGGCATTTGATTTATACAAAGGGGATTATAAGGCTCGGTTGTTACATTCATGTGACAAAATAGACATGGATTGACAATTTACATGACTGGAATGATATGGAAAAGGAAATCAGGCTGGCCGGTTGCTTTTCTTCCAGAGTCCGCTTATAATAAATCAGCAGGCCGTAAAGGCAAATTCCAACAGATACAGAAAAATTACGATACCAGACTTACAGACCAATTACCATATCAGGAGACCACAATGGAGTTTAACGAAAAGCTGCAGCAGCTCAGAAAAAAGAATAATCTCACCCAGGAACAGCTTGCAGAGCAGCTGTTCGTATCGAGGACGGCTGTATCGAAATGGGAGAGCGGCAAAGGATATCCCAACATAGAATCGCTGAAGAGTATTTCAAAATTATTTTCCGTTTCCATAGATGATCTGTTATCCGGTGACGAGCTGATCAGTCTGGCGGAATGTGAAAATCGTTCCAATATAAAAAAGGTATACGGACTGATGGGCGGAATCATCGATGTAATGGCGGCCGCCTTCATTTTTTTACCGCTGTACGGAAAACCGGAGGGCGGACATATCTACCATGTGAATCTTTTGTCCTTTACGGATACAACAAAAATAAATCTCTGGATATACTGGGGCATTTTTTGTTTTTTGATAGTTTTAGGAATCATGAGGCTGATTTTGACTCATTATGATAAAGAGGCGTGGCTGAGCAGGGTCACCAACGGTTCGGTCGCATTGAGCGCGGCGGCAATCTGTTCTTTTGCCGCGGCGAGGGAACCATATGTGACAGTTCTGATGTTTCTGTTTTTCGTATGGAAGATTACGTTGCTGTATTACATAATGAATCGTAAACAGCATCAGGCGAAAACTTCGTAAAAACGTGATAAAAAGGCCTCTGACACGATACGTGTCGGGGCCTTTTTGCTATTGTGAGAGTAAGTTTCTTGTCTTTTTTCAGTGGAAAGCAGATAATCTCAATACAGCCTGCAGGAAGCAATCTCGTAATGAAAAGAAAGGATACATGATAATGCTTAAGAAATCAAAACAATCTCTCATCATGGCAGCAAGTCTGTTTTTACTCTTTATAATTTTTACGGTTATGGTTAAAACAATTGATGTAAGACCGATCGGACCGGAACAGTCGTCCGTCGGTTTCGCGTCAGTCAACAAATTCGTATTTGAACTGTTCGGTGTGAATCCGCTGTGGTATAGCGTAAGCGAATGGACGGGCGCCGCCGCCATGGCGACTGCGTTCGGGTTTGCCATGACGGGGCTGTTCCAGCTTGTAACACGCAGAAGCATCCGGAAGGTCGATGTCCCGATTCTGGTGCTGGGGGCATTTTACGGTATCCTTGCGGCCTGTTATGTGTTCTTCGAGGTCGTTGTCATCAATTACAGACCCGTTATTCTCACACAGGGGTCAGTACTGGAGGCGTCTTTCCCATCTTCCCATACGATGGCCTCCATCTGCATTATGGCTACGGCGATGATCGAATTTCACGATTATCTGCGAAAGCGGCGAGGATGGCTGATGGCAGCGGATACCGCGGCTGTTCTGATCCTTGTATTAACGGTAGTCGGGAGAATGCTCTCTGGCGTACACTGGTTTACTGATATTGTGGCCGGTGTGATCCTTTCGGCGGCGCTGATCGCTCTGTTCTGTCTGGCTCTGCAATATACAGAGGAACGATACGGCAGAGCAGGAACGGCAGATTCTAGAAAATGACTTCAAATGTAATAACATGGCCTTCCCGTATACAGCGGACCTGATATCCGAACGTATCAGCGATTTTTTTGACGATCGGCAGACCGAGTCCGGTACCGGACAGCGCCTTGTTGCGGGAGGGCTCTCCGACATAGAACGGTTCCCAGATCCGTTCCGTGTCCAGATCGTCATTTCCAAGTTCGTTTGTGATCCGAAAACAGCACTGCCCATCGTTTTTGCCGAGTTCTGCATGTACGGTGCCGGAGGCGGCGTATTTTACCGCGTTGGAGAGCAGGTTGGAAAACAGTTCCGTGACCAGCTCTGCATTTCCCGTGATTTCCAGATTCGGTGTGACGGCTGTGTTTAGGCTAAGCCCACGCTTGGAGAGAAAGAGCTTCTGCTCCCCGATGCATTCAGAAAGCAGCAGATCCAGCCTGATGGTGGTCAGCGGGTGTTCTTTCCGCTCGATTCCCGACAGGTTCAGAAGCCGTTCTGTCATCTGCGACATCCGGTTGTTCTGCTGGATGATGGTTTCTAAAAAGGTGCCGTCGTCCAGCCCATCCTGGATTCCGGAGGAATACATGCCGATCAGGGAGATGGGAGTCTTTAAGTCGTGGGCCACGTCGTTTAAAAGCTGTTCCATCTGCTGATTTTTGGCCTGAAGCATTTTCTGATACTGCTGTATGGAAATGCTCATCTGGTTCATGCTGTCCGCAACGTGCTCCAGCTCATCGCGGGTGTTGATACGCAGGGAACCGTACTCCTGACGGGCGATCTCCTGCGAGAAATGCTCCATGCGGCGCAGCGGATTGGTGATATGTTTTACCAGTAAATACAGCAGTGCCACGGCGATAATCAGGGAAATGACATGAAGCAGGATGCTGAAACGGTTGATAATCCCGATGAAGTCCGCCGTATTGGGAATAATGGCGGCGACCGCATATAAATTGGAGCCCACCGGGATATACTCGACTAAAATACCGTAGTTTAACTTGTCCTGCTGGTAAAGGCGGAACTGGGAACCCTTCTGGACGGCGGACAGATAATCCTGATCCCATAACCAGAATTTTTGAAAACCGAGACCCTTCTCACGGAATTTGTCCCGCAGACTGCTGCTTAACGCATCGTAATCCGAAGTATTGGCTGCGTACGTGATCAGCACATTATCAGAGCCTTCCAGGCTGGCGACGGCTTCATCCGGTGACATTCCAGCGTCTAAATATTCCCTGATGCGGCTGCCGGCCTGGCTGACATACTCTGTCTGCTGACGCAGATAGTACCGCGCCGCCACCTTCGAGTTGACGAAAAGTGTGGCGGCCAGGATCAGGGCCAGAATCGCTGCCGTACCGCAGATGAACTTGGTGGACAGCCGGTGGAAGCGTCGTTTTCCTTTAGTCATGGCCGCCTCCCATCACGTAGCCCATGCCGATACGCGTCCGGATGAGGTCCTCGCCGATCTTTTTTCGAAGACGGCGGATATTCGTATCGACGGTGCGGGGGTCTCCCTCAAAATCCATTCCCCACACGTGATTCAAAAGCTGTTCCCGTGACAATACGATGTTTGGATTGGAGAGAAAATATTTTAAAAGTTCAAACTCTGTTTTGGTGAGGACCATCTTCTGATGGTCTTTAGTCACTTCCATTGTGACCGGATTCAGGCGGATATCATGGAACTGCAGGACATCAGCCGCGTTGCACAGTTTTTTAATGCGAAGTAAAAGAACCTGTATGTCAAACGGTTTTCGCAGGTAATCATCGGCGCCGCAGGAAAGTCCGGCTATCTCGCTTTCACTTTCTCCCTTTGCCGTCAGCATGAGAACCTTTACGGGGATGTTTAAAAGACGGATATCTTTTAAGGTCTGAATTCCATCCTGAACCGGCATCATCCAGTCCAGCAGTACCAGATCAACGGGGTGCTCTGTCAGGAAATCAACAGCGGCACGGCCGTCGGAAACCACGTTTACCAGATAACCTTCACGCTGGAGATAAAGCTTTAGGATTTTCTGCATTTCAGGATCGTCTTCTGCGATTAATAATTTCATGGCGGCCTCCTTTGCCGGTAATTGGCAGACGTATCCGGAATGGAAGCCTGCCGTGGCCATGATGGCTGTTATATTAGGATAATATAGATTGAGATTTTGTGCAAGGAGTGTCTGACTTTTTAACTATGTCAATGGCATGACTCGTAATGCCCGCTAAATCCTCGCGTTCACAGACCGCAAAATGGTATTTTAAATAAAGTTCAAACGCGTCACAGTCCATGGCATCTACGGCCTCGCGCATAAATAAGGCACAGCCATCCGCTGCGACGTAATGCAGACGGATTACAGGAAGGGCAGAGATCAGATCATCGATGTCCTCTTTTCTGACAAGCTCAAATAAATCCTTTGGCTCTGACTTAGCAGCGAATGTCCGGGAATCAAGCAGGCCCTTTTCTATATATTCGGCGACGTTAATGCTGCCGCGGTGGAAGCCCTCATCAAGGAGGCAGCCGTCGGATATCACATACGCAGCAAAGATCACGCCGCCCGGTTTTGTAACGCGAATCGCCTCGCGCAGAGCCTGCAGCTTATCCTCTTTGGTGTAAAGGTGATACAGCGGCCCCAACAGCAGCGTGATATCATATCCGTTGTCCGGAAATGCGGACAGGTCCATGGCGTTGCCCTGGGTGATCGTTATGTTTTCTCCTGCCTGGGTGTTTTTACGGAAAACATCTATGTTATGGCCGACCAGCTCCACCGCGTCCACGGCACAACCCTGACGGGCCAGAGCGTGAGAATACCGACCGGTTCCGGCTCCGATTTCAAGCACCCGGTCCCCTGGCTTTCTATATTTTTCAATGTAGCGCATCGTGGTGAGAAATTCAACCGATCCATGCTTTAAGGCCAGCCGGCTGTCTTCGTCATATTGATTGTAAAAATCGATTAAGTATTGGTTTTCTGTCATAGGGGACTCCTTCTACCGCTGGGGTGCGTCTGGTTTTTCCTGATGAATCAGGGCGGTTAACAGGTTCATCAACATCTTTTCCGCATGGTTCCTGTCAAATGAGATCTTTTTGGCCGCTGTCAGAACCGCTATGCCGTGAGTATAAAGAAACAGATCCAAAAAGATTACCTTTGCACGTTCTAACTCTACGCCGATGGTTTCGGAAAAGAGTGTAGCCCTTTTTTCATTATCGGCCTCGTGATAAAAATCCTTTGCATCAGTCATATTCAAATCCATATCGTTGATAAATAACAGTTTAAATAAGTTCGTTTCTTCCTCTGCAAATGCAAGGTACGAAAGAGGCAGTACTAAGCAGGGATTTACATCTTCAGTACGACTGAAATCGATCACATACCGGTTATAGTATTCGTATGCAAAATCAAGAAATTCCTTTTTTAATTCCTCCATATTCTCGTAGCAGGTGAAGATCGGACGGGTAGAACACTGCAGTCTGCCGGCGATGCTCCTTGCGTTTACTGTTTCGAAGCCTGTTTCCTTCGTGATCTCGAGGACCGTGTTTAATATCATTTCTTTTGTGATCTTTGCTTTTGGCGGCATAAGCGTCTGCCTTTCTGTGTTAAAATTGATATGTCACAAGCGTTGTGCAACTATTGTTACATATTGGAAAGACAATGTCAAGAGAGAAAATTATTTGTATCTTGCAACAGTTCAGGGAGGCGAGAAAAACTGTTGCTGTATTTTATTTAAATCTCTTCCGATACTCCGAGGGCGACATTCCATACTGCTTCTTAAACAACAGATAAAAGTTCTGCCTGGAGTTTATCCCCACAAGCTCATCGATATCGCTGATCGGAGTATCGGAGTGGAGAAGAAAGTACACGGCCTTTTCCATGCGGTACTTAGTCAGATAATTCCAGATCGTAAGCCCCGTCTTTTCGCGAAAGATTTTTTGAAGATAGACCTTGTTAAGCGCTACATACGATGCGATCTCATCGATATTCTCAATGGAAAAAAAGTGATAATTGATATAGTTTTTGATCTGCTCCACATAAGTATCTGTGGGGCTTTTTTCGGCGGAAAGAAGGCGGACGACCTCGATCAATGCCTTATTGACCAGAATATTTAAGTAGTAAGGGTCTTTTTTGTTATTGGTCTCATTGCAGATCTCCTCCAGCAGGTGAAAGATGTTTCGCGCATTCTGAATCACCAGGCCGGTATTCAAGTGCTGAAAAAATGTGCCGAGGCAGGGATAGGCTTTGACAAGGGCGGAGAGCGTGCCGATGGAAGGCGTAAGCTCAGACTGATAGTAATTAATACTCATATTGATGCAGGAATCAGGGGAAATCAGCTTGTGCGGCGTATTTCCGTTGACGATCATCAGGTTTCGTTTCTTCAGATTATAAATTTCACCTGCAATATCGTAATAGCAGGTTCCCTCTACAATGTAATTAAACTCAATGGATCCGGCCGGATGCTGATGGTAGTCCATATAGTATTTCTGCCAGTTCATATAGCAGATCTCTTCGGGCAGAAGGACGCAGTCCGGATTCGTAATTTGATAAGCGTTTTCGTATGCCATAGCAGTTTCTCCTTTTCATCTCGATTCTCCGTATAACCGTCTCTTCCTATCCTACCGCATAAAATCCCCACTGTCAAAAAAATGTAATAAATAATAGCTTCTTAATAAAAAAAGACCTTATTTTAAACGGTAGAAACATCTATGAAATCCGTGTATATTAATACATGTAAAGCAGTGAACCAAAGTAGTCAAACACTCGTTTGAAGCGGGGGATCTGACTCTCGCGGCCGCCGTCGGATGGACATATGGGCATGTCTGACTGGCTCGTTGACCGCGGTAATAAATAAAAAAATTGGAGGGCAGTTACTATGAAGAAAAATTTGGCAGGACTTTTTGTTGCAGCGGCAATGGTGGTATCCTTATGCGCATGCGGGTCAGGGGGAAGCGGCAGTACAACTGCAGAGAAGACCAGCGAGGCGGCAGCGGGGGCAGCGACAGAGGCAGCGGCGGGGGCAGCAGCCGGCGGGGGAGATGCAGTTACACTCACCTATGTGACGTGGAATGAGAATCAGCGGGGGCAGATTCAGGATACTATCGACGGATTTCAGAAGCTTTACCCGAATATCAAAGTAGATTTACAGATCACCCCATGGGGGGAGTACTGGACGAAACTGGAGGCCGCGGCAACCAGCGGAAATATGGCCGATATTGTGACCATGCATACCAACGTAGTCGCAAAGTATGTAAACGGCGGCAAGCTGGCGCAGCTCGATGATTTAACTCAGTACGATGATACCTTCAGCTACGATAATTATCCGGAGGGAGTAACGAAGCTGTATACATTTGGCGATGCCCATTACGGAGTGCCGAAGGACAAGGACTGTGTCGTGCTCGTATACAATAAAGAGCTGTTTGATAAAGCGGGCGTAGAGTATCCGAACGCGGACTGGAGCTGGAACGATGTGGAGGAAGCCGCGAAGAAGCTGACCGATAAGAAAAACGGCGTCTATGGATTTGCCGCATACAACCACGATCAGGAAGGCTGGGGTAACTTCCTGTATGAAAACGGCGGCAGTATCATCGACGAGACAACACACCAGTCCGGGCTGGACAAGCCGGAATCCATTGAGGCGATGGAGTGGTATATGAATATGAACGCCAATTATTCACCTTCCAATGAAATGATGGCGGAAGTCAACTATATTGAGTTATTTGCAACGGGAACGGTTGCCATGCAGACCTTTGGCAACTGGGAACTGAGCTATTTCACGGAAAATGAGCTTGTAAAAGATAAGTTTGCCATCACAGAGCTTCCGGCAGGGCCTACCGGCATCAAGGCCACACAGATGAACGGCCTGGCGCTGTCTGTTCCCAGCGACTGCAGAAATATGGAAGCAGCCAAAAAGTTTGTCGCTTATGCAGGCTCCAAACAGGGGATGTTAGATTCCATTAACGGACCGGCCATTCCGGCATTTACGGGGGTAGAGGCCGACTGGGCAAAGGCACATGAGGATTTATATGATACCGGCGCTATTTTGAAGAGCATGGATTACGGGGTACAGTTTGTAGGAACGGAGAGCAAGACAAAATGGTCCGAGGTCATGAATACTTACGTGGCGAAAATATTTAACGGGGAAGCGAGCGTAGAAGAGGCATTTACCCAGGCTGCGAAAGAGATCAATGAAATTCTGGCAACGGAGAAGAAATAACAGGAATCCGTGAACCAGGGGGCTGCTGCGAGCTTTTAGCAGCCCTTTCTTTCCCAGGGGGGAGATAACATGAACAAACGAAAATATAAAAACTATCTATGGGGCTACTTCTTTGTTGCGCCGACAATCATAGGGTTGCTGATTCTCAACATCTATCCGATCTTTAAAACACTTCTGCTGAGCTTTTCGGCCAGCACAGGCTTTGAAGAGTATGTGTTCAGCGGCCTGAATAATTTCACACGGGTCCTAAAGGACCGGGAGGTCTGGATCGGACTTAGAAATACGCTTATTTTCTCCGCTGTTTCCGTACCGGGAGGTATCTTTATCAGCCTGCTTCTGGCATGGCTCATGAGCAAGGAGATCAGGGGAAGAAGCGTTTACCGTGTTATTTATTTTACGCCCATGGTGGCTGCGCCTGCGGCCGTCACCATGGTATGGGCATGGCTTTACAACTCGGAATTCGGCTTTTTGAATTATGTGATCAAGAGTCTGGGCGGCGCGACGCATTCCTGGCTGCACGATCCGAAATACGCGCTGATGTCGGTGATTATCATCGCCATATGGGGCGGTCTGGGACAGCAGATTATCATACTGATTGTGGCCATTACCAATGTGCCGAGAGTCTACTATGAGGCGGCGGAGATCGACGGGGCGGGTGGCTTTGTGAAGCTGTTTAAGATTACCGTCCCGCTTATTTCTCCCAGCGTATTCTTCCTGACGATAACGGGCTTTATCGGCTCTCTGACGCAGTTTGACTTGATTTATATGCTTTATAACGCCAATACGTCAAAGGCCATGGACTCGGTCCGTACAATTATGTACCAGTACTACAGGCAGGCATTTGTCGTACAGGATAAGCCGTATGCCTCGGCAATTTCAATTGTCGCACTGTGTCTGATTCTGATTTTCACCGGACTTCAGTTTGTGGCGCAGAAGAAAATCGTCCATTACGAATAGGAGGGGAGTAAAGTGGAAGCAAACAATAGTAAAAAACACGTGGTAACCCATCTCCTTCTGATTCTGGGCAGTATTGTGATGCTGTTTCCGTTCCTGTGGATGATTTTATCTTCCTTCAAAACGGTCGGAGAGCAGATGTCCATTCCCATGAAGATTCTTCCCGGGAGCTTCGGATATCTGGAAAATTATAAGCAGGCACTGGAGGCAGTTCCGTTTCTGCGCCTGTATCTGAATACGATTCTGATGATTTTGGGGCGCGTGATCTGCGCGGTCATATTTTCCAGTATGGCCGGATATGGATTTGCAAGAATGGAATTTCCGTTTAAGAGGCTGCTGTTCACACTGGTATTGATGCAGATGATGGTACCGGGACAGATTTTTATTGTACCGCAGTATATGATGTTATCGAAGATCAAGCTGTTAAATACGGTATTTGCACTGATATTCCCGGCACTGGTCAGCGCGTTTGGCACGTTCCTTCTGCGCCAGCAGTATATGGCGCTGCCGAAAGAGCTGGAGGAGGCTGCCGTGATTGACGGGTGTAATCCGTGGCAGGTGTTTACTAAGATCATGGTGCCGGTGACCCGGTCCAGCCTGGCTTCGCTGGCGATTTTTACCGCCCTGTTTGCATGGAAGGACCTGATGTGGCCGCTTATCGCCAACAATGATTTAAACCGGATGCCTCTGGCGCCCGGACTGACTGTCCTGCAGGGAATCTGCAATAACAATAAGGGCGCACTGATGGCGGGCAGCGTGATCGCCACGGTTCCCATGCTGCTGTTATATATTGCGTGCCAGAAGCAGTTTATTGAAGGAATTGCGCAGACCGGTATTAAAGGGTAAATGGATTGCAGGGAACTGGTTTATAGGAGAAAATGGGTTTGAAGGAGAAAATTGGATATGAACATTGCTGAAAATGGAATTTACTTAAATCTGGGGATGAAAAGGGGAGAAGCGGTCAGGCTGCTGCATTTTTCCTCTCATCCTCAGGAAATGGAGATTGGAGATAACGACGTCTCTGTGTACACTCTGGCGGAGCTTCAGGCCAGCGGTTTCAACCAGAATGACCACCATGGTCTGAAGCATACAGGCAGCAGCCCGTCCCTGCTTATGACGTATGAGGACCACCGGGATTACCGGAATGATTACGGAAGAAAACTGGAAGTAATTCAGAAATACAAAGGACTGGAGCTGATTACGCATATCCAGTTCTACGACGGAATTTCTGCAGTCAATTTTGTCAATGAGGTCGTAAATCATTCTGAGGAGGAGTATGCGCTGGAGTATGTATCTTCGTTTGCCTTAACCGGGCTCACGGAACAGGCGAAGGGGGCGAGAGATAAAACCGGAATTCTCTATATTCCGCACAATACCTGGTTTGGCGAGGCCCAGTGGAAAAAGTACACCTTAAATGAGCTGGGATATGACGCGGTAAATTCCTTTTCCATGAAACGGATCGCTGTCTCCAATACGGGAAGCTGGGCGTGTGTGGAACATCTGCCCATGGGCTGCTACTATAATACAGAGCTGGATCAGTCGCTGATGTGGCAGATCGAGACGAGCGGATCGTGGCACTGGGAGGTCAGCGATATCCGCGGAACTCTTTATGTCCAGGCCGGGGGAACGACTTACCAGGAAAATGGATTTTTGAAGCTTATAAAACCGGATGAGCACTTTTTCTCAGTACCGTGTACGGTATCGGCGGCAGAGGGAGAATTTCAGAAGGCAGTCGCAGAGCTGACGAAGTACAGGCGCAGAATCCGCAGGAAAAATGAGGACAACGAGAAGCTGCCGGTCATCTTTAACGATTATATGAACTGTCTGATGGGTGATCCGACCACAGAGGTCTTAAAGCCGCTGATCGATTCGGCCGCGGAATCTGGCTGCGAGTATTTCTGCGTGGACTGCGGCTGGTATTCCGACGGACACTGGTGGGATGGAGTCGGAGAGTGGCTGCCCAGCGACAGGCGTTTTCCGGGAGGAATCGAGGAAGTGATCCGTTATATCCGGGATAAAGGTATGGTTCCGGGACTCTGGCTGGAGCTGGAGGTGATGGGGATCAACTGTCCTATGGCCTCCAGAGTCAGCAAGGACTGGTTCTTCCAGAGAAATGGCAGGCCCATAATTGACCACTGCAGGTATCAGCTGGACTTCAGAAATAAAGAGGTGCGGGACTATGCCACCGGAGTCATCAAACGGCTGGTAGAGGAATACGGCGTTGGCTATATCAAGATGGATTACAATATTGATACCGGTGTTGGAACCGATTACCATGCGGATTCAGCGGGAGAGGGACTGCTTTCTCATACCAGGGCGTATTTGGGATGGCTGGATGAGATTTTCGAGGCGTATCCCGACCTGATAATTGAAAACTGCAGCAGCGGCGGTATGAGAATGGAGTATTCCATGCTGGCACGCCAGAGCATCCAGTCTGTAACCGACCAGACGGATTACATCAAAATGGCGGCGATCGCGGCAAACTGTGCGACGGCATGTGCGCCGGAGCAGGCGGCAATCTGGTCCTATCCGCTGGTGGAAGGAACCGAGGAGGAGACGATCTTTAACATGGTAAATGCCATGCTGTTCCGCATTCACCAGAGCGGTTATTTAGGGCAGATCGGAGAGAAGCGCATGCAGTATGTGCGGGAGGGGATCGCCTGTTATAAAAAGATTCGGGAAGATATCCGGGAAGGAATTCCCTGCTGGCCGACCGGTCTTGCCTCCATGTCTGACGAATACATAAGCTATGGCTTGATAAATGGCGGAAAACAGTATCTGGCAGTTTGGAGAACCGGCGGTGAAGGGGAGAAATCATTTGAGATCCCCCTGGAAGGAAAATCCGGTGCGGCAGCCGAAGTCTCCTGTATCTATCCGGAAAAGAAGGAGACCTCATTTGCCGTCAATGGAAACTGTTTAACGGTCAGCCTGGCTCCAAAAAGCGCACGCCTGTTTTTGGTTGTCACGGAAACTCGTGAACAAAGTTAGTATAGAGATGCGTAAGTGGTCAATAACCGGAAAGGTTAAGTGAGGTTGAAGATGTGACTGAACAGACGGTAAAAAGGAAAAGCGGTATCAAATGGAAAGTAAAGTGCATTCTCGGGGGAACGATGCTCAGCCATAATTACTATCTGTTTTTGCTGGTACATACCCTTTTCCTGGTATTTACGAGGATTCCTGCTATTTTTATCAATACCCTTCTGATGAACCAGACCGGAGATGTAAACTCCACCCTGTTTTATAATGGGGCGATCTTCGCGGCATGTGCGCTGACGATGTCCGTCTCGGCGCAGATCATGCACAAGACGGGATGCCGTGTGACGGCCACTGTCGGAATCATTGGTTATAATATCCTTTATCTCTGCTATATCCTGTTTCAGCCTTATGTGGGAACCTGCTATATGCTTTTCGGGCTGTTTAATGGAATGGCAGATGGCTTTTATTATATCAGCTATGGACATATGATTCTGGATTATACGGATGTCACCAACCGCGACAGCGGAATGGGGATCATCAGCACACTGAGCGCGGGAGTGAACTTAACCGTACCGTTTCTGGCAGGCAGCATCCTGTCTGCGATCGGCGGCGTGAAGGGGTATGTGGCAATCTTTGTACTGGCCTTTGCCATTGCGTTTCTTGCCATGGCCGCTGTATTTAAACTGCCGGGGGAGGTAAAAAAGGAAAAGAAAAATGTGCGGTATGGGGCATTTATCCGGCTGATGGGAGAGAACCGTCAGATTCTCTATGGACTGCTGGGGGAGACCTTAAAGGGGGTCCGGGAAGGAACCTTTATGTTCATTTTGAACATAATTCTGTATCAGCTCATTAAGAGCGAGTTTCTGATCGGGTGTAATTCTCTGCTGACGGGGCTTGTGTCGATCCTGTCCTTCTGGTTCATGAGCCATACCTTCCGGCCGGATAACCGGCGCAGGTTTATGCTTCTGGCCGTTACCGGACTGACTGGAATTACCATTGTCTGCTACTGGTTTTTGAATCCGGTTATGGTGATTCTGTTTGCGGCGGTAAATGCATTTCTGGCCGGTATGATTGAAATATCCTGTTATACCACATTTTTCGATGTCTCACAGAGTGTGAAGGAGATCGAAGATTTTTCACCGGAGCTTCTGGCATTTCACGAGATATTCGTGGTGACCGGGCGGTGTATCGGCCTCGGAGCGTTCGCGTTTATCAATACGGTGTCGGGGGCAACCTTAAAAGCCCAGATATTCAGTCTGCTGCTGTTGACGCTGGTGCAGTTTGGAACGGTGTTTATGTGCAGGAGGGCGGTAAGGGCGGCTGTAAGGTTCAAAATGAGAGTGAAAATAGATTGATTTATATGAGTGAAAAAGGACTGATCAGTGTTTGGGTGAATGGCATTCAGATACAGTCGGTCCTTTTTGGTATGGAGTAACTTTTGTTTGAGTGTGTGGCCGATAAATACGGTTTTATTATGTAAAGCAAAAATGAAAATGTCCTGAAAAAAGTGCATTATTAGCACCGGCGCCGCCGGTGCTTTTTTCTGTTTTAATAGCGATTGGCAGAGAGCTCCATTTCGATCCGATGTGGCTGTTTTTGAGCAAACCTTATAAACGTGCTGCGTCTCCATGGATGGCTCATAGGGGGAATATAGCGTTTCTTTGGTTTTTCCCTGGGGATTTCAGGTGCAAATGCCCGGGAGGTTTTCTCGTACTCGGGGACTTCTTCCAGCACCAGCACGGTATTCTCGTTGACAATGCAGAACAGCTGCCCATCAAATGCCTGGATTACCATAACCTTTGTCCCTTTCAGGTAATGTACCTGCCTTCCACTTTTATCTAACATACGATAATGGGTTTTATCCTTTTGAATGCAATGGCCGGCATCCACCACCCGTTCGGTGAGAATGGCAAGGGTCAGGTTGATTTTTTCCTGATCGGGTTGCTTTTCAAAGACAGATTTGATACCATTAAGGGGAAGAGCAAACTCAGCGTTATATTTGGCGATATAGGAACGAAGAAATTCGTTAGCTGCGTTGATCTCTGTAATGCCTGCCAGTCGTAACTCGACTGGCAGTCTTGATTGTAAGGTCTTAAACATACGCTCCACACGCGATTTTGCCTGTGGAATACTGCTGCATTCCAGCTCTACACCGAATTGCTTACAGGAATAAGCAAACTGCGTGTAGGTATCCTCTGCCAGTTCGGTACGGTTCTTCTGCCTGTATTCAAAAACGGTTCTGCGGTCTGTGAAAAAGCCATAAGGAATGCCATACGCAGTGAGTATCTGATGAAACAGGTGGTAGTAGGCATTCAGGGTTTCCTGTGTATCAAAATACGCAGCTGTAATCCGGCCGGTGCAGTCATCTACAGCGATGTGGAGATGTGTGACAGAACCACCGAACCATTCATGAGGAGAAGCATCCATCTGTTCCTGTTCGCCAAAGAAAGCCTTCCGTGGTTTTCGTGTATGTGCATCTTCCACAGCAACGAGATTTTTTTGGATTTCGACGGCTTCTTTGTGGGAAGCCGTCTTTTGTACCGCCTTTAAATGAGCAGAAATACGTTTCTGCTTTGCTTTTGTAACCATAGGGGATAAGATGTAATGTTCTTCCAATATCGATTGAATTGTGGTTGTAGAAACAAGAATGCCTTCCCGCTCCGCAAGCAGCTGCGTAAAATGAGTAAAATTGGCATCAAAGTATTGTTCCTGATAAAGAGAGACGATACGTTTTCTGATATCCTCAGAGAGAGCTGTGGCTGGTTTGCGCCCCCTGTTGCCATGAACAAAGAAAGCTTTTCCCTGTTCTTTATATCCTTTCATCATACGGTTAATCTGCCGTCTGGAAACAGACAGTTTCAGAGCGGCGTTATCCTTATTCCCGCTGGTTTCCACAAGTTTCTTAATAATCTCGTATTTTTCCTGTTCCTTCATCCGAAGTTTAATCTCCTTAATTGTCCTGAACCTCCTGCGTTATAAGCTGTGAGGTTATTATAATACAATTTGAGGACATTTTCATTTGTGGTTACTTAGGACATTATCATATTTGGTTTATAGTGTGGCCGATAAATACGGTTTTATTATTGTCTTTTTGTAATAACCATGTTATACTCTTGTTACGCATTTTCTTATGCGTCACGATATCTTATGCCATATTAATGGCATCACGGCAAGTCTGCCAAAGCATTCACAATTGTTTGGAAATAGAAAGCGGGAGGAGTGGTCTGTCTATGGAATGAATGTAAAAATCTATTGTAAAGTACCAGCTATTTGAGTATAATGGAGGTAGAAACGTGGTAAAAGTTAATAAAAAGTATAAAGACAGATTATTTCGCATGGTATTTAACCGGAAAGAGGAGCTAATTTCGCTGTATAATGCTATCAGTCATTCCGAGTATACGGATCCAGAAGAATTGGAGATTTATACGCTCGAAGATGTGATTTATATGAAAATGAAGAATGATCTCGCATTTTTAATTGACGACGTTCTGAATCTGTGGGAGCACCAGTCTACATGGAACCCAAACATGCCGGTCCGGGGAGCGTTTTATATCGTAGAGGAATACAGAAAGTATATTGAGCAGAAGGGTCTGAACCTGTATGGAAGCCGTCTGATTACGCTTCCCGTTCCTCAATTCTATGTATTTTACAATGGCTTGAAGGAAGAGCCGGACAATGTAGAGCTGAAGTTATCCAATGCATTTTCCACGCTTCATCCGGAACTGGAACCGTGTATGGAATTTAAAGCGGTCATGGTGAACATTAACCGGGGACATAATAAAAGCCTGATGGAGCAGTGCTCTGCATTAAGGGAGTATGCAGAATTCGTGGCGCGAATCAGAGAATGGATGGAAGCAGGGGCAGATCTTTTGGAGGCAATCGGAGAAGTGATCGATTCCTGCATCCGGGATGGAATACTGGCGGAATTTTTGTCATCACACAGAGCGGAGGTGTTCGAGGTGCTGCTGACAGAGTATGATGAGCAGAGGCATATAGCGAGTGAGAAGGAATCGAGCAGGGAAGAGGGGATGCAGGCTGGCATAAGGAAAGGTCACCGCGAAGCGGCCATAAATTTATTTGAGAGAGGTTTGTGCATAAAAGATATCGCAGTGATTTGCAAGGAAACTTACTGTCTTATAGCAGAATGGTATGAGGAATGGAAAATTTCCAAAGGCGTTAGCCGTTAGGATCGAAGCAGAATGCAGCAACCGCGCAGAAAATCACTTATTTCTAATTGAAAGTCAGAAATAGGTGATTTTTTGCTATAATCCTAAACCGATAGCCAGCAAAGTATTTTGTTGAGTCCTTGCGGTGTTACAGTTCCTTATAAGGAAAAGTATTATAACCAGAAAAATATGGAGATGCTGCTGAATTATAATGAATTGAATAAGAATAGGGTTTATGATACACTTGATTTATGCAACGGTATTCATTTTAACGCAATTGGACAAGGAGACCGAGTACGTATATGCAGATATATTTTTGATTCGGAGGATAAAATGGCAGCGAGAATTGTGATTATTTCAGGGGCGTGTGGAACAGGCAAGTCCAGCAGCTCCAGGTTGCTGGCTGAAAAATCACCGTACGATTGTGCGGTTCATATTCACAGTGACGATTTCTATCAGTACATACGTAAGGGATATATTGCCCCCTGGCTGGAGGGCAGCGGGAAACAGAATGAAGTCATGATTGAAGCGGTCGCGGCAAGTGCAGAGCGATTTTCGGCTGGCGGTTACGAGGTATTTGTTGACGGAACGATCGGACCATGGTTTCTTGAACCGTGGGAAAAAATTGCTGCGAAGGGAGTTGATGTGAGATATGTAATCCTGCGTCCCGATGAACAGGCAACGATTTTGCGTGCGACAGAGCGGGAGCAAAAGGCAGATTTCCCTTTAAGCTATGAAGTCATAAAAAATATCTGGCGTTCATTTTCTGATCTGGGGCAATATGAAGCGAATGTGGTGGATACCACGGATCAGACGGTTGAGGAGAGCATTGCGTTGATTCAGGAGCGGCTGCAGGCTGGAGAGTTTCGTCTGGGAGAATAATGTTATTTTCCTTTTGAACTCACTCATACGTATGCATAAAGGGCTATGAAAAATAGTAAAACAGTGATATAATTCTATCAAAAGAATTAAACGGCTCCTGCAAAAGTAGATAATTGAGAAGAAGCCGGGAAATAAAGCAGCAAACCAACAAAAAAGAACCGAACAGACAATCAAACCAAACAGATCACATACGTCAGTCATCATCAGTATTATTATCATTAGGAGGTCAATTACGTGACATCAAAAGAATTCGCTGAAATTATAGGGGTATCACAGTCCACCATATCGAGAGCGTTAAACAACAGCAGCCAGATTTCTGTGGAGCGGCGCGAGTTTATTCAGAAGAAAGCGGAGGAGTACGGTTTCGTTTTGAACAGTCAGGCGAGAAGCCTAAAGACAAACCGAACAGGCACGGTGGGGATCCTGTTTCCGAAGCATTTTATCGGCATGAGCTCCAATCTTGGACTTGCGCATTTATATGATCTGGTGCAGGCGGAGCTGAGTAAATATGATTATGATGTAATGGTCGTCTATGATGGGGAAAAACAGAATGGCCTCTCCACCTTTGAAAGAATGATTAAGATCGGAAAAGTGGACGGTTTTATCATTTTTCGAATGGAATCCAGCAAAAAAGACCTGGAACTGATAAAAAAGTATAAGGTTCCCTGCGTTTATCTGCTACATGCGGAAAAGGCCGGCTCCTATGGCAGCTGCCTCTCAGACTGTGAATACAGCGGATATCTGATCGGAAAATTGTTCGGAAAATATAAGGAATATAAAAGCTTTTACATCAACGTAAAAACCTCCGCGGAATCGAAAACGAGACTGGCCGGATTTAGACGCGGTCTGAAAGAGCGCGGCGTTGTTATGGATAAGGATGCTGTATGGCAGAGCGAGTTGTCAGTAAAGTCTGCATACGAATGCGTTATCAATAATCAGGAGACGATTAAGTCGAGAAAATGTGCAATCCTGGCATTTAATGATACGGTTGCCCTCGGTGTTTTAAATGCATGCAGGGATCTGGGACTAAAAGTGCCGGAAGACGTGCAGATATCAGGCGTTGGAGGTCTGCCGATCATTGCTGAAATTGCGCCGGATCTTACCACTGTGAATGTGTTCCATGAGAGAATCGCCTCCATGGGATGCGAGATGCTTCGCTCTGCGATTGTTCATGGTGTTCAGGAGCCGATTCATACTGTGATCAGGCCGGAACTCGTACTGAGGGGAACTACTCTACGGTAATTCTTTGTGCTATTCGCATAAAAAATCACGATAAAATGTATTAACTATAACAAAAATGAATAAAGGTATTGACAATGACTTTACCGGGAGCTATAATTTAACCATGCAGCAAACGCATACGTATGCGTAAACTCACACAAACCCAAAGGAGAGGGAGGATTACAATGGTTAGATTCGGAAAGAAAGTATTGGCGGCAACATTATCGGCTTCTATGGTTCTGGCGATGACAGCTTGCGGTTCCGGCAGTTCAAGTAAGACCACAGAGAAGGCGGCGGAGACCACAGCCACAGCTGAGAGTGCAAAAGAAACCACAGCAGGGGCGAAAGATGAGTCTTCGGAGGAGACTGCGGGGGCGGTCATGCCGAAAGCGTCAGGCGAGAAGCTGGTGATCGGCACTCTGGCAAACTGGGTGGGACTTCCGGCATGGTATGCCTATGCGGAAGGATATTATGAAGAGGTAGGACTTGATGTTGAAATCGTAAACTTTGGTTCTCAGGGAACCCTCGTCAATGAAGCGATGGCAGCCGATGAATGTGATATTGCCGTATCTGGTATGGCTTCTGTATATGCTCTTTCTACCGGTATGTATAAGTATATCGGGGACGGATGTCTGACGATCAGCGGTGAGACGCTTTACGGCCGTCCGGATGATGCGATCTACAAGGCCGGCGCAGATGCGAACGGTGTCTATGGCAGTGCAGATGCATTAAAAGATGCGGTTATCCTTGGTCCGATGAATACAACTGCTCAGATGAACGCCATCGCATATATGCAGTATTTCGGCATTGATGCAAATTCCTTTACTTTTACAAACCTGGATTACTCCTCTGCACTGGCTGCATTTGAATCCGGTCAGGGCAATTTAATTGCAGTGAATCCTACTTATGCCGCTATCCTTGCAGCAGATGGTTATGTACAGGTTTCTGATTTTACACAGGTCTCGCCCCAGGATATTATTGACGCGGTCTATTGCCAGAATGAGGTGGCCGAGGAGCGCCCGGAGGATGTGGAACTTTTCCTGTACTGCTACTATAAAGCGTGTCAGGATATGTTAAACAATCAGGATAACAGAGTTGCGGTAGCTTATAAATGGTATGTAGATGAGGGACTTGATTATAAAGAGCAGGATGTCATCGACGAGTGCAGTCTTAAGAGCTATTTTACTCTGGATACGGTGGACAGCGGCGACTATCTGCTGGGAAGCTTTATGAATTACGCTGCAGAATTCCTTCTTACCAATGAAAAGGTAACAGAAGATGATGTGACCAATGTGAAGGCAAGTATTGATAACAGCTTCATTACTTCCATAAAAAAGTGGGCGTCAGCTGAGTAGTCAGGCGCTAGTACAGCGTTGCATAAGTTCCAGTGAATTCTGCACTCGCTATTCACGCCAGGACCACGCCCGCGAAGCTAACCGTAGGGTCCACTACG
>NZ_JBKVCZ010000062.1:20832-38284 GCF_046966825.1 Hungatella sp.
ATGCTGTACTAGTGGAAATAAAACTTTGAGAATCCCGGTCCTTTTATTTTGTAATATTTTTGCGATAACTAAATCTTACAGGAAGGGGGCCGGGATTTCTTTGTAATATCGGCAGAGCCGATGGAGTACTGACAGGATAAAACTGCAGAAACTTGAGGGGTAATACGATTGATTTAAAATGGAGAGAGTTTAATGAAAACGAAGAAGAAAATCAGCAAATATACAATTATTTCCTGCTGCACGGTTCTGTTCGTGCTGGCAGCCTGGTATGTCTGCATTAATGTTCTGCATTTAAAACAGGAAACTGTCTTTCCAGGACCGCTTACTGTTGCGAAAACATTTGTGCAGAAAATGACTTCGAAAGTACCGGATGGGGCGACGCTTCCGACCCACCTGATGGGAAGCCTGAAAGTAGCGCTGTTCGGATACTCTCTGGGCGTGCTGTTCGGGGTTCCGATGGGGATCATGATGGCCTGGTTTAAGTGGGTAGACCGTCTTGCAAGACCGCTGTTTGACTTAATCCGGCCGGTTCCGGGCCTTGCCTGGATTCCGATGTTTATTCTTCTTTTCGGTATCGGCATTTTACCAAAGGCCGCTGTTATTTTTCTCAGCACCTCGGTCGCATGCATCGTAAACAGCTACACCGGAATTAAACAGACGAAACAGGAACATCTCTGGGTTGGAGATGTCTTCGGATTTTCAAATTTGCAAAAACTATTTAAAATAGCGATTCCCACTGCACTGCCGATGATCTTTACCGGGCTGAGAGTGGCGATGGGAGCGGCCTGGATGGCTCTCGTTGCGGCTGAACTCCTTGCCTCCTCCGTAGGCCTCGGATATATGATTCAGCAGGGCAGGTACGCTTCAAAACCGGCGCTTGTATTTGTCGGTATGATCATGATTGGAATTGTCGGATTGCTATTCGATACAATTCTGCACTGGCTTGAAGTAAAAGTTGCGAAAGGAATGAATGCAGAATGAATGAAAATACAAAAGAAAAATTATTGTCAGTCATATGTGCGGTTATTTCGATTGGAGCATTTTTGCTTCTCTGGTGGTTCGTGACGCATTACACAGACTTGTCGAAGCTTTTGCCGGACCCCGTTGTGGTGCTGAAGGCGACCTTCGAGTACTGTATCGGCGTGGTGGGCAAATACAGTCTTATCATTCACATGCTGAGCAGTCTGAGACGAGTACTGATCGGCTTCTGCCTGGGATCCCTGGCAGGTGTTATACTTGGCTTGCTGATGGGAAGATATCTCCTCGCCAGGGCAATTTTTAATCCGATTTTCAGATTTATACGTCCGATTCCTCCGATTGCCTGGATTCCGATTTCTATTATATGGTTTGGCCTTGGAGAGGAAGCGAAAATATTCCTGATTTTCTTGGCGGCATTTGCCAATACCACATTGAATGCGATGACCGGGGCCATGAATGTCGATCCCGAAGTGATTCATGCAGCCCGGATGCTTGGGGCAAAGGAACGTCAGATTTTTACCACTGTCGTAATTCCAGCATCGGTTCCGGCTATTTTTGCAGGGCTTCAGGTCGGAATATCGTCTGCGTGGGCAAGTGTGGTGGCAGCCGAGATGATCAAGGCAGAGAACGGCCTGGGATGGATTATTCAGGCCGGTATGGATAACAACAATATGACCCAGATTCTGGCCGGAATCATTATGATTGGCGTTGTTGGTTTTTTGCTGGCTTATATTATGCGTAAAGCTGAAGAGGTGATGTGTCGATGGAACAAGAGCGGAAGATAAATACAGTAATAGAATGCAAAGGCGTCTGTAAGACATTTGATACGCCGGAGGGGAAACACGAAGTCGTGCGCGGGCTGAATTTTGCCGCCAGAGAAAATGAATTCCTGGTCCTTTTTGGTCCCGGCCAGTGCGGAAAAACAACCATTATCAATATGATTGCCGGCTTTGAACCGGCCACAGAGGGAAGTATAACCGCTTCCGGCAAGAAGGTTGAACGGCCGGATGTCTCCAGAGGCGTAGTATTTCAGTCCATTTCACTCTTTCCCTGGATGACAACCATGGGCAATGTCGAATATGGACCTAAAATAGCCGGAGTAAATAAGGAAGAACGGAAAAAACGGGCGCAGAAATATATCGACCTGGTAGGACTTCAGGGCTTTGAAAATTCCTATCCCGTTCAGCTCTCCGGAGGTATGAGGCAGCGTGTCGGCATCGCGAGGGCATACTGCAACGAGCCTGATGTAATGCTGATGGATGAGCCGTTTGGCGCGCTGGATGCGCAAACCAGATATTTAATGCAGGAGGAACTGCAGAGAATATGGAGCGCAGAGAAACGTACGGTTATTTTCGTAACCAATAATATTGAAGAAGCACTGTATCTTGCAGATCGAATTATTGTTCTTACCAATTGCCCTGCAACAGTAAAGAAGGAATATGTCATCGATCTTCCCAGACCCAGAAATTTGGTTTCGAAACAATTCCTGGCGCTTCGTAAGGAAATAACCGGCATCCTGGACAGATGGGAGGATTAGGTATGAGTGATCAGATAAAAGTACAGGTCAGACACCTGACGAAGAAATTTGGGGATCTGCTGGTTCTGAGCGATGTGTCTTTTGACGTAATGGATGGGGATTTACTTTGCGTCGTAGGTCCCACGGGCTGCGGAAAAACAACCTTTCTGAACAGTCTGGTAAATATTTACGATACTACCTCCGGTGAAATCCTGCTGGATGGACAGAAGGTGGATACGAAAAAACAGAACATAGCGTATATCTTTCAGGGAAATTCAACCATGCCCTGGCTGACCGTAGAAGAAAATGTGGGCTTTGGGCTGCTGTATAAGCCGCTTTCCGATGCAGAAAAGAAGGAGCGGACAGAGAAGTATCTGGAAATCGTGGGATTGACCAAATACAGGAAATACTATCCCAAACAGCTTTCTGCCAGCATGCTGCAGAGGGTGAGCATCGCCAGAGCATTCGCCACGGAGCCGGAACTGCTGCTGATGGACGAGCCGTATGGACAGCTGGATATTGAGCTTCGCTTCCGGCTGGAGGATGAGCTGGTGAAGCTGTGGCAGATGACGAAGACGACGGTATTATTTATCACACATAATATCGAAGAGGCGGTCTACCTGGGCAATAAAATTATGATTCTGACGAACAAGCCGACAACAGTTAAAACAACATTGATCAATGAGCTTCCGCGTCCGCGTGATATTGCGGATCCGCAGTTTATTGAGCTTCGGAATAAAGTGACTGAACTTATTAAATGGTGGTAAATATGGAAAAGAAGAGAAAGAATATTGTCTGGTTCTGTACGGACCAGCAGAGGTGGGATACCATTCACAGCCTTGGCAATCCCTATATACATACGCCGAATATTGACCGTCTGGTGAAAGAAGGCGTTGCATTTACCAGGGCCTATACGCAGGCCCCGATCTGTACGCCCAGCCGCGCCTGCTTTTTAACGGGACGTTATCCCAGAACGACGAAGACGATCTTTAATGGAAATGAAAACTTCTCAAAAGATGAAAAACTGGTGACGAAGCTGCTGGCTGATGAAGGGTATACATGCGGCCTGGCGGGCAAGCTTCATCTGACATCTGCGGAAGGCAGAGTGGAGAAGCGGTGTGATGACGGGTATTCCTATTTCCAGTACAGTCACCATCCTCATAATGACTGGAAGGATGGAGGGAATGATTATCAAAACTGGCTGAATGAAAAAGGCGTCCACTGGGAAGAAATCTACGGCGGCAAGTTTATGACTATGGCTACGTGGCCGCCGCAGGCAAATCCCGCATTTTCGGGGAAACAGGTGGGCGTTCCCGCACAGTACCACCAGACTACATGGTGTGTGGAGAAGACCATCGATTTTATTGAGAGCAGGAGAAATACCGGGGAACCGTGGCTGATCAGCGTGAATCCCTTCGATCCCCATCCGCCGCTGGATCCGCCGCAGGAATACAAAGACCGGCTGAGCATAGAAGATATGCCGCTGCCTCTCTGGGAAGATGGTGAGATGGAGGGGAAGCCCCCCCATCAGCAGAAGGATGTGATTCAAGGTGGACAGGATGGCCAGGCGGAGCCCATAGGTTCGCTTACGGATGAAGAAAAACGGGAGCATTTCAGAGATTACTATGCGGAAATAGAGCTGATCGATGACCAGTTTGGAAGACTGCTTGCGTACCTTGACCGAACGGGGCTGCGTGATGATACGATTGTTATTTTCATGAGTGATCACGGTGAAATGAGCGGCGACCATGGGTTGTATTGGAAGGGCGCCTATTTCTATGAGGGCCTCGTGCACGTACCCTTAATCATTTCCTGCCCGTCCGTCTTCAAACAGGGATTACAGTGCGACGCGCTGGTGGAACTCGTAGATATCGCTCCGACACTGATGGAAGCTGCCGGACTGGAAGTTCCTTATTTTATGCAGGGAAAGAGTTTTTATGGTATACTGACAGGAGAGGCGGATCCCCATCATTTTAAAGATGCAGTTTACAGTGAGTTTTATCACTGCCTGAGAGGAACTCATGAAGACATTGATGCAACAATGTATTATAATGGGAGATATAAGCTGGTAATTTACCATGGAAAAGAGTTCGGAGAGTTGTATGACCATGAGACGGATCCGAATGAATTCCATAATCTGTGGGATAAACCGGAATATGAGACGTTTAAAACAGAACTGGTAAGGAAGAGTTTCGATCATACCGTACTCTGCAATATGGATAATTCCATGCACCGAGTCTATGGTTTCTGATAAAGGAGATGGAGAGATGAGTCAGAAACCGGTAAATATTGTTTGGTTTTGTACGGATCAGCAGCGCTATGATACGATTCATGCGCTGGGAAATCCATATATCCATACACCGAACATCGATCGATTGATAGAAGAAGGGGTTGCATTTACCCGGGCCTATACCCAGGCGCCGGTTTGTACACCCAGCCGTTCCTGTTTTTTAACCGGAAGATATCCCCGAACAACAAAAGCATTTTATAATGGCAATGACAATTATTCAAAAGACGAAAAGCTGGTGACAAAGCTTCTGGCTGATTCCGGATACGTTTGCGGCTTATCCGGAAAGCTTCATTTGACTTCTGCGCAGGGGCGGATGGAAAAGCGGACGGACGATGGCTACAGCTATGTTCAATGGAGTGAACATCCTAACGACGACTGGCCGGGCGGCGAAAATGATTATCAAAACTGGCTGAAAGAGAAAGGCCTTCGCTGGGAAGACATCTACGGGGGAAAATATACCAGTATGGCAACATGGCCGCCGAAACCGAATCCTCATTTTACAGGTAAAACAGTTGGTGTGCCGGCCGAGTATCATCAAACAACCTGGTGTGTTGAAAAAGCGATTGAGTTTATCGAACAGAACCGCAGCAGCGGGAAACCGTGGCTGATCAGCATGAACCCTTACGATCCGCATCCGCCCCTGGATCCGCCGCAGGCCTACAAGGACAGATTAAACATTGAGGATATGCCGCTGCCTTTGTGGAAGGATGGGGAGCTGGACAGTAAACCTCCGCACCAGCAGAAGGATTATATGCAGGGCGGTCAGGATGGGCAGGCGGAACCGTATCCGACTCTGACGGAGAATGACAGGAGAGAACGTTTCCGTGATTATTATGCGGAGATAGAGCTGGTTGACGATCAGTTTGGCCGTCTGATGAATTACCTGGAGGAGACGGGACAAAGGGAGCAGACGCTCGTGATTTTTATGAGTGATCACGGCGAGATGAATGGGGACCATGGCCTTTATTGGAAAGGCGCCTATTTCTATGAGGCGCTGGTTCATGTTCCGCTTATTATGTCGTGTCCGTCCCTGTTTAAGAGCGGCCTAAAAAGTGATGCGCTGGTTGAACTTGTGGATCTGGCACCGACCCTGATGGAGCTTACCGGACAGGAAGTTCCTTATTATATGCAGGGAAAGAGTCTTCTCCCTATTCTGACCGGACAGATGGATCCCCATCATCATAAAGATTCGGTTTATTCAGAATTCTACCACTGTCTTCTGGGATCGCATGATAATATTTATGCGACCATGTATTATGACGGCAGATATAAGATTGTGAATTACCATGGAATGGAGTATGGAGAACTTTACGACCATGAAACGGATCCGGATGAGTTCTGTAATCTGTGGGATAAGCCGGAGTACGCCTTAAAAAAAGCTGAGTTGATCAAAAAGAATTTTGACAGTGCCGTTATGAAAAATATGGACCGGTCTATGCATATGATTAATGAATACTGACAGAATATGCAGACCAGAGGAGATGCTGATGAAACTTACTTTAGAAGGAATAAAGGACAAACAACTATGGAGTCAGGCAGGAATCGAACTGCCATCCTATGATTTGGAAGAACTGGCACAGCGGACAAAAGAAGCGCCAGTCTGGGTTCATTTTGGTATTGGGAATATTTTTCGTATTTTTATTGGCAGCATTGCGGATCGTCTGATTACAGACGGATTGATGGACCGCGGGATTGTCTGTGTGGAGACATTTGACTATGAAACCATCGACCGGATCTATAAGCCCTACGACAATCTTTCCCTGTCGGTGATCTTAAATAACGACGGAACGACAGAAAAAAGGGTATTCGGCTGTTTCACAGAAGCACGGAAGGGGTTGCCTGACGGGACAGAAGACAGGCAGCGCTTAAGAGAGATCTTTGCCAATCCAAGTCTGCAGATGGTTTCCTTTACGATAACGGAAAAGGGATATGCGCTGCGCGGTGCGGACGGGCAGTATTACCGCTTTATTCAGGACGATATTGATTATGGTCCGGACCGGGCAGCAGGGGCTGTTGCGATCATAGCCGCCATGCTCCTTGAGCGGTATCGGGCGGGGGCGAAGCCGCTGGCGCTTGTTTCCATGGATAACTGCTCCCATAATGGGGAGAAGCTTCGCAGCGCAGTGCTGGAAATCGGACAGGAATGGAAAAAGAAGGGCTTTGTCGATGAGGAATTTTTAAGCTATATCAGTGACGAGGAGAAGATTGCATTTCCATGGTCCATGATAGATAAGATCACGCCGAGGCCGAGTGAAGCGGTGAGAGCGATGCTTCAGGATGCCGGAGTGGAGGACATGGATATTGTGGTTACCGATAAGCAGACGTACATAGCGCCTTTTGTAAATGCCGAAGAACCGCAGTATCTGGTGGTGGAGGACCATTTCCCCAATGGACGTCCGGCTCTCGAGAAGGCCGGGGTCTATATGACAAGCCGCGAAATCGTGAACAAGGCGGAGCGGATGAAGGTTACGGTCTGTTTAAACCCCCTCCATACCGCTCTGGCGCCTTACGGGTGTATGCTGGGCTTTAACCTCTTTTCTGATCAGATGAGTGATCGGGAGCTGGTTAAGCTGGCTGAAAAGGTGGGGCTGCAGGAAGGCATGGAATTTGTGGAGGATCCCGGTATTATTTCTCCGAAAGCATTTATTGACGAATGCATCAATGTGCGTTTTTCCAATCCGTATCTTGGGGATACACCGCAGCGTATCGCAGTGGATACTTCACAGATGGTTGGAATCCGCTTTGGGGAAAATATCAAGGCCTGCGTTCACAAATACGGCGATGCGAAAAAGCTGAAAGGGATTCAGCTGGCCATTGCCGGCTGGCTTCGGTATCTGCTTGCTGTCGATGACGAAGGCAAACCGTTTGCACTGTCCCCGGATCCCATGATCCCTGAGCTGCAGGGGCAGATGGCCGGAATCGCATGGGGCGATCCGGACAGCTTAAAGGATCAGCTCCGGCCGATTCTGGGAAACGCGAATATTTTCGGTATCGACCTGTATGAGGCGGGAATCGGAGACGATATTACGGAGATGGTGCGGGAAGAGATCGCGGGTAAGGGGGCGGTCAGAGAGGTGCTGAGAAAGTATTTGAAATAAGAGTACTGTTTGCAGCAATTTAACAAAATCAACGAGAATTCTTCCTGCCTCTATAGGTGGGAGATGAATCGCAAAAACAAACTTAGCGGCAGTGGCGGGCAGACATTCCCCACTGACATGAGGTCAAAACAATCCGGACAACCGGATAAAATGGCAGTATAGCTATTATGCCATTCTGGGTTTTGTATACTGAACTCAGAATGTGGATTGAAATAATGTATGTGCGGTAAGGTGTTTTGTTATTGTGAAGTGAGGAGGCAGTCAGATTAATTCTGGCTGCCTTTTTAATCTTTTTGGGGGGATTTGAGGTAACTGCTCATTTGATTTACAAAAAGCTGCAAAAAAGCTGCAAAAACCTCTTGACTTAGAGTTAACTCCAGGTAGTACAGTGGTAATACGAAAAAAATTGCGGAAATGGTACAGCGCGAGACGGGATTTATGCCGGAGATCCTGCCGCTGGAAGTGAGTCCTGAGGAGTATGACACCGTATTTTTGGGAATGCCTAAAATGGAGTATGGTTTTAACTGTGTATAGAGTGCATACAGTGAGAAAAGATGGAAGTATAGGTACAGAAGACACAGTTGATAGGTAAATATGTGTACATAGTAAATGGAAGTGGGAATATCTGGTATGGGCGTATAGAAGTTCATGACCAGATATTTTTGATATGAGAATATAATGAAAATGAGGAAATTCAAATTATAATTTATTACTTATGTATTAATTTATGTAAAGAATTAGAGGAGTTTAGTGGAGAGCCTTTTGCAATTGCAATTTCTGGAGAATGGGGAAGCGGGAAAACAAGCTTTGTAAATGCTTTAAAGGGAAAACTTAAACAAGTTGAATTTGTAAATGTAGAATGTGTTATAGAATACGATATAAAAGCTGTACTTCGGGAACTTTCATCGCAGCTTCAAGAAATATACCAAAATAATAATGTCTATACAGAGAGAAATGGCGCTATTGATAAGTATTTAAAAAAATAGGAGAACTTGTGGATGACGCCGGATATGGGAGTATGACAAAAATAATTGATAAGCTTCAAAATAATGAAAATAGTAGCTATTGGGAAAATAAAGCAATAATGAACCAAGAATTAGATGAATTTTATAGACTAACAAAAAAACGTATTTATTTTATCATAGATGATATGGATCGAATTATAGATGATGGAATGCGAGCTGTTATCTTTCAAGTGATCCGGAAAAAAACTGTGATGAAATAAGCAAGTAGTTTGTTAAATTACCTATTCCAATGAGGCAGAAACATGATATACTTTAATGAAAAGTATGGAATTTAAATACATAAATTACGGACATATAGATAATAAAAGAGGTAAGACAAGCGATATTTATATTGGGAGGAAAGTGAATGGCAGAAAACCAAAACACAGAATGGAAAGAATCATGGCGTGATGAGTATCTGAAATGGATCTGCGGTTTTGCAAATGCTCAAGGCGGCAAGATATATATCGGAACCGATGACAATGGTAACGTCATTGGCGTGCCAGACAGCAAAAAGCTGTTGGAAGATATCCCAAATAAAGTGCGGGATATCCTTGGAATTATCGTGGATGTCAATCTGCTGACCCAGGATGGAAAAGATTACATCGAAATATATGTGAATCCAAGCAGCTATCCGGTTAATTATAAGGGGGAATATCATTATCGCAGCGGCAGTACAAAGCAGCTACTTAAGGGAGCCGCTTTGACAGAGTTTTTACTGTCTAAAACGGGATATAAATGGGATGCGGTTCCGGTAGATGGTGTTACAGTTGAAGATTTGGATAAAGAGAGCTTTGACATTTTCCGGCGAGAGGCTCTGCGTAGTGGACGTATGACAGAAAAAGATTTGAACATGAGCAACGAACAGCTTCTGGATAGTCTCGGCCTTCTTGAACAGGGGAAGCTGAAGCGTGCGGCGATTCTCTTGTTCCATCGCAATCCGGAAAAATGGGTTACGGGTGCATATATTAAAATCGGATATTTTGGTGAAGGCTCTGACCTGCGCTATCAGGATGAGATTCATGGCTCCTTGTTTATACAGGCGGATAGGGTCATAGAGTTGATTTATCTGAAGTATATGAAAGCTATAATATCCTACGATAACGTTACCAGAATTGAAACATATCCTCTTCCTAAAGCGGCAGTTAGGGAGGCGGTATATAATGCAATTATCCATTCAAATTATGCGGCGTTAGTTCCGATACAGATTCGGATACATGAGGATGCGGTATATATCAGTAATGATTGTATCTTTCCGGTAGGCTGGACAGTAGAAACTTTGATGGAAAGGCATCGTTCACAGCCCTATAACCCCAATATAGCCAATGGTTTTTTCCGGGCAGGATATGTGGAAACATGGGGACGAGGAATCGAAAAAATCTGCGAAGCGTGTAAAAAACATGGTGTTCCAATGCCGGAATATACACTTCACTTAGAAGATGTTATGGTAAAATTTACGCCTTTAGGACAGCAGAACGTTTTAAAAGATCAAAATGTCCTAATAAATGGCCCATTAAATGTCCTATTAGATGTTTCATTAGAGGAAATAGTGTTATCAGCAATGAGAGAAAATTCTCATATCACACAGGCACAGCTTTCCCAAAAACTTAATCGTTCTGACAGGCAAATAAGACGAGTTATAAAGGAACTGAGAGAAAAAGGAATGATCGAGCGTATTGGCAGCCGTAAATCAGGACAATGGGTTGTCAAATAGCATTTTACAAACAAGAAAAAGATATGAAGAGAAAACTTCCGCTGAATAAGGAAAACTATCTGCCGGAATATTTTAGTGATACTGTCGCCAGATCCTTTGAAAAAGAGTCCGAACAGAGAATCCTATACTGGGATTTTAGAAAAGCTCTTGACGAAAAGATCAAAATGCAGATAGAAATACTTCTGAATGAGATTGTAAAATCAATAAAAAATAAAGCAGAGAGACGAAACGGGTACTTGCTTCCGCTCAAGTGCCTGTTTTGCTATGCAGAAAAAAGCGGAATGAGAGATATTATGAAAATGGAGTCTGCTCAAGAGCAGGAATATTTTTGTATGCTTAAAAAAGAATATGGCAATCCTTGTTTGAGTCCAAAAAAATTCATCTTTTTCTGCCGTAGGGTATTATTTCTGAAAGCTGAGGAAATAAATTGGGAAGCTAATGTCTGGTTTACGGAAAGACTGAATATTTCGTCAGAGAGATATAGCCGAAGCAACGCCATTGAAAGTTTTTTTTAGATACTCATTTCAACGAGAATCGTCAGAGTCTGCAATGATACCTGAAATATCTTTTGACGGGTATAACAGATATTGAGCATAATTCGGTAGAGGAATATTTGAAAAGATTATCTATGCAGCATATCTCAGCGGAAAGTTATAATAACAAGCTGCAGGTTATTTCGTCATTTTTGTATTATCTGCAGGTAACAGATTGTATCGGCGAGCTTTCTGATCCGATTCCCTTGTATTATAAGAAGAGCTATCCGACCGTAAATGAAATTGATAACCTGGGTCAAAAACTGGATTTGTTAACAGCCCATCTCGGAGAATTTCTGGACAATCTTCGTATTATGAGTCTCATCCTTCTTACGACAGGTATCAAGAAGGGGCAGCTATTTCTTTTGAAAAATGCGGATTTTTACTACGAAAATGAGAATAGCTGGATGAAGGTACCGGATACAACCAGAAGCATACCGATTCCAGATGTTTTGCACTGGCTTGTACTGAAATATTCGGATAGAAATCACATATTTGTGGAAAATCTACTTTTTCTAAATAACAGATGAGTATGTGTTTAAAGGGAATGGCTATCAAAAAGAAGTATGCAAAGCACTTTATAGAAGTGGCGCTTCAATTCAAGTAATTCGTGATTATATGGGTTATCAAACAGATGAAATGGTAAAGAAACATATCGGATTGCTGGATGAAGAACTGGTGGAAAAGTCGATGGAGTATTATACAAAGATGGAAAGCAGCCTGGGAGGAAGTTTGTTAGTGGCAAAATACGATAAGATGAACGAGAAAAATCGCCAGGAAAGCAGGAGAAAAATAGAACGTGCTGTTGAAGAAATCCGTAAAGCTTCTTCAGAAGGTAAAAGCCTAACTGTATCTGAACTTTCACAAAAAACAGGATTGTCCAAGGGGTTCTTTTACAAAAATGAAGAAGTAAAGTCTGTGCTGGACAAAGAAAGAGAAAAGATAGATCAAGGTAAATTGGTGCAGATTAAGCGGGAAGTCCGCGAGAAAAGTATGGAAAAACAGGTGGAGATCTACCAGAATGAGATAAAAAAGTTATTGGAAGAAAATGAACGCCTAAAAAAAGAGAATATAATGCTGATAAGAAAAGTGGAAAAGCTGTCAATGAAGTAAAAGATTAGATGTTCAGAAGGCGGAGATTAGATAAAAAGTGTGTATACTGTTAAAATGCTGATAAATAGAGGGATATTTTACATAACATAAGTTTTAGTATCCGGTATGGTGGTATACGTATGCCCCGGCGGTAAAGACATTTTTGGCACAGTATAAGCTGGCCGGAAAGACGATTCTGCCATTTGCCACAAACGGCGGCTGGATTGGCCATACCGCAAAGGACATAAAAGGTGCCTGCCCGGATTCTGATATTGGGGAGATTTTAAATGTCCGTTTCGACGGCGCGCGGCTTGTAACTCCGGAAAAAAGGATTTTGGAATGGATAAAGAAAGTGTGAGAGGTACAGCAGATGAAAATAGTAATGAATCAGGTACACAGCACCAATAAAGAGACGGGTACCGTATACATGACAAAGGATATCAGCCCGGAAGGTCTGATACGCACTTACCGGGCATTAGGCATGAAGGCAGTGGGAAAAACGGCGGTGAAGATCTCCAGCGGAGAGCCGGGAGGCCATCATTTCCTGTCATTCAAGCTGATAGAGCCACTGGTAAAAGAGGTAAACGGCACGATTGTGGAATGCAACACGGCGTACGGCGGAAGAAGGGCCGATACCAAATCTCATTGCAAAGTAATGGAGGAGCATGGCTTTTCAACCATCGCGCCTTATGATATTATGGATGCAGATGGTTCCATTGCTATTCCGGTGGCGGGCGGTGTTCATTTAAAAGAGGACATGGTGGGCTCGCATCTGGCAAACTATAATTTTATCGTAAATCTGGCTCATTTTAAGGGGCATGCCATGGGCGGCTTCGGCGGTGTGCTTAAAAATATGTCCATTGGTATTGCATCAGCTATGGGGAAGAGTTTGATTCACAGTGCGGGAAAGGAAACGACCGGGTTTGGAATCGACACACCTCAGGATGATTTCCTGGAGTCCATGGCGGAAGCGGCCAAGGCGGTGGCCGATTACAGGAACGGTTCCATCCTCTATATCAATGTGATGAACCATCTCTCGGTGGACTGCGACTGTGATTCCCACCCGGCTCCGCCGGAAATGAACGATATCGGAATCTTTGCTTCCTTAGACCCGGTGGCCTTAGACCAGGCCTGCGTGGACCAGGTCTATGATGCTCCCGACGGATCGGCACTTATTGAGCGAATCGAGTCACGCCACGGAATCCATACCGTAGAGCACGCGGAAGCAATCGGAGTCGGAACGAGGAACTATGTCTTGTATACACTGGATGAGTGAAACAGAAGGAGAGATAAAATGACCATAGCAGAGGTGAGCAAAAAATATGATATCACTGCGGATACATTGCGCTATTACGAGCGGATTGGTCTGATTCCGCCCGTTCCGCGGACGAAAAGCGGAATTCGTGATTATGACGACGTTTCTTGCGGATGGATTGAGCTAATGATCTGCATGAGGAAGGCAGGAGTTCAGATTGAGGCTCTGATCGAGTATGTAGCCCTGTTTCATCAGGGAGACTTAACGATTGATGCCAGGAAGAATCTTCTGATTGAACAGAGGGAACAGCTGGTTGAGCGGATGAACGCCATGCAGGTCTCGTTAGACCGGTTGAACGACAAGATCGACCGCTACGAAAAGGGGCTTATGGTGACGGAGAAAAAGCTGCAAAAGCTGTGAAGTTTCATTTCAATTTCATAAATAGAAAATAAAAAAGGCCGCAGTCCGTTGCAATTGCAACATACTGCGGCCGCTTTTTATGATAAGCTGATTACGAATTCAAGAGAAACTGATTGTAGATCTTAAAAAGCAGGAAATATAGAATGGAGGAAGTACAATATGGAGAACAAGATGTTTTGCTATCAGTGCCAGGAGACGGCGGGATGCGCCGGATGTACAAAATCAGGTGTCTGCGGAAAGGGGCCCCGTACGGCCGCTTTACAGGATATGCTGGTGTGGGTGACAAAAGGGCTTTCAGAAGTGGCGGTACGCATGCGGGAGGAGAATCAGAACGTTCCGGACGAGGTAAACAGCCGGGTGGTGGAAAACCTCTTTATCACGATTACTAATGCCAATTTTGACGATGAGGCGATAATCCGGAAGATAAAGGAAACGCTGGAAATGAAAAGAGAGTTCGCAAAAAGCCTGTCTGGAATGGAACCCATGTCTCCAGCGGCTCTCTGGGATGACGCGGAGCATATGGAAGAGAAGGCGAAAAGCGTCGGTGTGTTATCCACGGAAGATGAGGATATCCGCAGTCTCCGGGAACTGATTACCTATGGTCTTAAGGGAATGGCAGCCTACTTAAAGCATGCCGCGGCTCTGGAGGCGAAGGCGGAAAACAGGAACACGGCAGAGGGAAAAAGAGACACGGCGGCATTTTTAGAGAAGGCGCTGGCGGCGACTCTGAATCCGGCGCTGACCGCGGAGGAACTGACAGCGCTCGCCCTTGAGACCGGAGAGTACGGAGTGACAGCCATGGCGCTTCTCGATGAGGCAAATACCTCCTCATATGGCCATCCGGAGATTACGGAGGTCAGCATCGGGGTCAGAAAGAATCCGGGAATTCTCGTATCCGGCCATGATTTATACGATCTTGAACAGCTTCTGGAGCAGACGGACGGAACCGGCATCGATGTGTACACTCATTCAGAGATGCTTCCGGCGCACTATTATCCGGCCTTTAAGAAATACTCTCATTTTGTGGGAAATTACGGAAATGCATGGTGGAAACAGAAGGAAGAGTTTGAGGCGTTCGGCGGGCCGATTCTGCTGACAACCAACTGCCTGGTTCCGCCGAGAGACAGCTATAAGGAACGGCTCTACACGACCGGAGCGGTTGGATATCCGGGATGCAGGCATATAGAAGCGGGCGAAGATGGAAAGAAAGATTTCTCGCAGATTATCAATCAGGCAAAACAATGTCCGCCGCCGGTGGAACTGGAAACGGGCAGTATTGTCGGCGGATTCGCCCATAATCAGGTTCTTGCTCTGGCAGAGCCGATTGTAGAAGCAGTGAAAAGCGGAGCCATTAAAAAATTCGTTGTGATGGCAGGCTGCGACGGCCGGGCGCCATCGAGAAATTATTATACGGATTTTGCCAAAGCGCTTCCAAAGGACGCGGTCATTTTAACCGCCGGATGTGCGAAGTATAAGTATAACAAGCTGAATCTCGGCGACATCGGAGGAATTCCTCGTGTTTTGGATGCCGGACAGTGCAACGACAGCTACTCCCTGGCCGTGATCGCTCTGAAGTTAAAGGAAGTATTTGGCCTGGAGGATATCAACGACCTGCCAATCATCTACAACATCGCATGGTATGAGCAGAAGGCGGTTATCGTTCTGCTGGCCCTGCTTTCCCTCGGCGTGAAGAATATCCACCTGGGACCGACGCTGCCGGCCTTCTTATCGCCGAATGTGGCGAAGGTTCTGGTTCAGCAGTTCGGAATTGCAGGAATTGGTACGGTGGAAGATGATATGAAGTTGTTTTTTGAGTAGCAAATAAAGTTTTTGATTAGCGGATAAAGTGTTGCAGTTGAAATATGGAATTGAGTGTGGGCGGAGCAAAGGCTTCGCCCATTGCTTTTAAATAGGGCTGTGAACTGTAACTGATTTACAGGATGCAGGCTTATTTGCCGATAGTTTCAATTGCGTTTTCCAATCCTTTGTGGTAAAATTATCTCAGGTTTTTATGATATTCTGTTTCTAATTTCTATAGAGCAGGCAATTCAGAAATTTCTTTCATACATCCCATAGTGACAGGCGGCATTGGCTTCAAAATTGTGTTATGACAAAAAACAAAAACATTGAGGGCGGTTTGTAGGCGCATGTCATGCAGGGGCATGTGCTGAATGAGGGAGACGAAATTTACAAAAGGGGAAGTATAATTTAATATGGCATATAAAGCAGAATTATGGGCAGAAGCAAAAAAGAAATGCAGACTGGGAGAAGAAGAAATTCGCATGGCGAAAGAAATGGGCCTGAATCCAAGAAGCCTGATAAAAAACATCCCAAGCCCAAAACAACAGTGGAAGGCGCCTGTAAAAGTCTGGATTTGTGAAATGTATGCGGAACGGCAGAGAAAAGCAGAGAACAAAAAGAGGATAAAAGCAGTTAAATTGGCTGATATGGCTGAGAACTGCAGGGAAGAGGAGCACGAGAAGAGGGACATATGAATAAACATCAGGTGTTAAAACAATACTTTGGTTACGACGAGTTCCGTGACGGACAGGAGACGCTGATCGACAGCATTTTAAGCGGCAGGGACACATTGGGGATTATGCCTACCGGGGCAGGTAAATCGCTGTGTTTTCAAATCCCGGCGCTTATGATGGATGGAATTACACTGGTCATCTCTCCATTGATCTCACTGATGAAGGATCAGGTGGAGGCGTTAAACCAGGCGGGGGTTCACGCCGCCTATTTAAACAGTTCCCTGACCGCTTCCCAGTATTACAGGGCGCTGGCCTATGCCAGGGAGGGGCGTTATCCCATCATTTACGTCGCTCCGGAGCGGCTGGTGACGGAGGAATTCCTGGATTTTGCGCGAAATACGAAGATTTCCATGGTGGCGATCGATGAGGCCCACTGTGTATCCCAATGGGGACAGGATTTCCGTCCCAGCTACTTAAAGATTGTGGAGTTTATCGAACGGATGGAGGTACGCCCAGTGGTCAGTGCCTTTACGGCTACGGCCACAAAAGAGGTAAGGGATGATATCAGCGATATCCTGATGCTGCGGGAGCCGACAGTTCTGACCACGGGATTTGACCGGCCTAATCTCTATTTCGGCGTCCAGGCGCCGAAAGACAAGTATGAGACGATGAAGAATTTTCTGGAGCTTCATCCAGGGCAGAGCGGAGTGATCTACTGCCTGACCAGGAAAAATGTGGAGGAGGTCTGCGAGAAGCTGCGGGCAGATGGATTCTCTGTTACCAGGTATCACGCGGGATTGAGCGATGCGGAGCGGCAGAAAAATCAGGAGGACTTCATTTACGACAGGGCGGCTATCGTTGTTGCGACCAATGCGTTCGGCATGGGAATTGATAAATCCAATGTCCGGTTTGTCATCCATTACAACATGCCGAAGAATATGGAGAGCTATTACCAGGAAGCGGGCAGGGCAGGCAGAGACGGGGAACCGGCGGAGTGTATCCTGCTGTACGGCGGCCAGGATGTGATTACAAACCAGCTGTTTATCGATAATAACCGGGATAATCAGGAACTGGATGC
>NZ_JBKVCZ010000063.1:0-38124 GCF_046966825.1 Hungatella sp.
GTTACGGCCTGTATACAGGCCATCCTCGCACAGCTCCTGATTCGGATGCTTGGCCTGGATCCATGTTTCAATAATCCGCTCTCCCATTCGGAACACTCCTCCTCCCGTCTAATTCTGCGGGCAATGAGCCGGGCGGCCATGTGAGCATGTCCAGCCGGCGACTTCCGTTTTTTCTCTCCTGCTGCCTCTCTCCACAGCGAAACCGCCCCGCGAACCGCTGCACAGAGAATACGAAATGGCAGGTTTTCTCCCTGCCATCGTTGTCGGAAGCATCTGCCTCCGCTAAAACCATATTATATCAGTTGGTAGTATACCACATAACGGAAATAATAACAATATTGTCTTCCTAATTCAAAAGACAGGCCTTTCCCCTGTTTTTCCGGGAAAAGGTCTGTCTTTTTGCTATCAGCCACACAATTAAAGCGCTCCGTCCCCTTTCATGGCATCATACTGCAAAAGGCTGGCAAAAAATGTGAGCGCCATGCCCTGCCCCCAGCCCTGAATCCATTTACGGGAGATATTGCGGTAGCCTTCCCTGTCCTTCATGACAGCGGTGCCTCCTGAGACATTCATCACGCGGCCATCCTCTGTCACATTGGCCAGAAGGCCCTGCACCGTTTTGTTGACATATTTTAAATAGAGGGGATTCTTTTTCGCCAGCATCGCCGCGGCAATCCCGGCGGAGGCCGATACTTCCTCGTAGGACTCGTCATCATCCAGCAGCGTGCGCCATAAACCGGAGTCCGTCTGGTACAGCTTCAGAGCCGATAGCTGCTCGTTTAAGCTTCCCGCGATCTCTAAATACTCCGGATATAAATAGCACTCCGGGAGAATGTGTGCCACCTGGGACATGGTATACGCCGCCCAGCAATTGGCCCTTCCCCAGTAGAACCCGCTCATATGGTCCTTTGTGATATGATTATAGCCATGGTACCACAGCCCGTTCTTCTCATCCTGTAAATACTGGATATGCCAGTACCACTGATTCAGCGCATCCGCTGTCAGCTCCGGCCTCTCAAGCATTACTCCGGCCCGCAGCAGAAAGAGCGCGGCCATGAAAAGCGTATCCGCCCAGCACTGTTCCGGAAAATCATTGTCAGCCGACACCGTGTGCTGAAGGACATGGTCTCCGAACCGGAGCGCCTCATGTTCCAGATAATTCAGTTTGGCCTCTATGATATCCTTATAGACCTCCTGACCGGTTTGCTGATACAGGGTCAGCAGCGCGTGCCCCATGGCGCAGGTGTTAACAGTAAAATCGGGAAGCCCCAGACTGATCAGTTCATCCACCCGCTCCTTCATAAGATCCAGATACTCCTGTTTTCCTGTTGCCTCATACGCCTCCGCGATTCCATAATACGCGACGCCGCAGGGCCAGTCCCAGGTCATATCCATCCGCATCGTCCGTTCCACGATCCGGTCCATAGTCTGTTCCATACAATTTCTGTCAAATTCCAGTTTTCCCATCTGCCTGTTCCTCCATCTTCAACCATCGTTTGTGTCTTCCTTATTTCTTCTTTCTTCTTTCTTCCTTCTTCTTTATCCCTTCAGCCCGCTGGTACTGATTCCCTCCACCAGATATTTCTGGAAGAAAATAAAGATAATTACTGACGGAAGAATGGATAAGGACGCCATGGCAAACATTGCGCCGTAATCCGAGGAAGAGCCCGGATCGCAGAACAGCTTTAACGCAAGGCTGACCGGATACTTAATGGACTTATTGACGTAAAGAAGCGCGGAGAGGAAGTCATCCCATCTCCACATAAAGGAGAAGATTCCTCCTGTAACAAGGGCCGGTGTGATGAGCGGCAGGATTACTCTTCCGAAGATCTGCGGGTAGGAACAGCCGTCGATCTTGGCCGCCTCGTCCAGTTCCTTCGGAATTCCGTCGATAAAGTTCGTCATCAGGTAAACGAAAAATCCCTGAATCGCAAAGAAATACGGCACAATCAGCGGTAAGTAGCTTCCCACCCAGCCCAGCTTCTGATACCAGAGGTACTGCGGGATCATTAAAACCTGCGCCGGAAGCATCATGGAGAGCAGCATTGCCGCAAACAGTATTTTCTTTCCCTTGAAATCAAAACGTGCGAACCCGTACGCCACCACCGCGGATGAAATCACGGTTCCTATCGTGGCAACTATAGAGATAAACAGTGAATTTTTGAAGAATACCAGAAATGGAACCTTTGCAAATCCCTTTAATCCATTGATGTAATTATCCAGTGTAAACGGATTGGGAATCAGGCTACCGGCCGTCTGGAAAATGGTTTTGGTCTCCTTAAAGGAACTCATGAACATCCAGATCAGCGGATAGATCATGAGAATGCCAATACCGAAAACGATGACATGGTATACGACATCGCGAATTCTTTTCTTTGCCTTCATAATTAAAGTCCTCCTTCGTATACCCAGAATTTCTTCGTTGCAAACAGGAACAGCGTGATCATTCCGATCATGGCCAGCATAACCCAGGCCAGAGCCGCGCCGTATCCGGTGTTATAGAACTCGAAGGACTGCTGGTACATATACACCGTGTAAAACAGCGTGGAATTCATCGGTTTTCCCTGGGTGATGATGTAGCTCTGCGTAAAAGCCAGGAAACCATTAATCATCTGCATAACCAGGTTAAAGAAGATCGTCGGTGTCAGAAGCGGCAGTGTAATCCGGAAGAATTTGGAGATGCCGTTCGCGCCATCCACATTGGCCGCCTCGTATAACGACTGTGGAATCTGCTTTAACGAGGACAAAAAGATCAGCATGGAAGAACCGAACTGCCACACTGCCAGGATAATCAGCACCCAGATCGCCGTATTCGTATTGCCCAGCCAGGACATGGTACAGTTGATGCCGACTGCCTGAAGCAGCTTGTTGATCACGCCGTCCGTGGCAAACATACGCTTCCACAGGATAGCGACCGCAACGGAGCCGCCGATGATGGATGGCAGGTAGTAGGCCGCCCGGTAGAATCCGGTCATCTTCGTGCTCTTGAGCAGCAGCATCGCCACGATCAGCGCAAATAAAAGACGCAGCGGCACAGACACAAATGCAAAGAAGAAGGTAACCTTAATGGATTTATAGAACGTTTCATCTGCAAACATGGTTTTGAAATTCTGCAGGCCCGTGAAAACAGGCGGAGACAAAATATCATAGCTGCAGAAGGAATAGTACAGTGAAATTCCCATCGGCACTATCATGAACAGCAGGAACCCGATGGTAAACGGCATGGTAAAGATAATTCCCGCCGTGCGCTCATTATTCATTGCTTTTTTCAGCATTTTCATAGATCTGCTCCTTTTCCCAATCTCGATTATTTCCCAATCTCAATTATTTCCTATTCTCAATTATTTCCTATTCTCGATTATTTCCCATTCTCAAGAAAAGGGCGCCCCGTAAGTCAGATTATGCCGAAATAGGGACACCCTCAATATGTTTTCAGTTTACAGCCTGTTATTTAGCCTTTTCTGCCATGATCTTATTTCCCTCGGTATAAAGCTGTTCTGCCGCTTCCTCCGCAGTCAGTTCGCCGTAGCATACCTTTTCACCCAGCTTGTTGATTAAGTCGGATACCTCTGCGCTTCCGTTCGGATACGGAGGGTTGATCTGAGAAGAATTCGGTGTCACCACATCATTGATGAAGCTGATTACCTTCTGATCGCTCTCTGTCAGAGACGGAGCCAGTTCCTCGGCAACCTTGGAAGAGATCGGCACGCCTCTCTCGGCCAGAAGAATCTCGTTGCAGTCCATGGAATTGGTCCAGTAGTCGATAATCTTAGCACCTGTAACCGGATCCTTGGAATCCACCGATACGGAGAAGAGCTGGGACGGTTTTAAGAAGTTGGACTTTTTCGGGTCTTTCGACGGCCATGTGGTCAAATCTAAATTTATGTCCTCCGGAGCTGCGTTGGTAAACGCCGCATACTGGTTTGACCAGCAGAACGCTACCCATGACATGGTTTCCGGGCTGGAACCGTAGATCAGAGGATCCTGCTCGATGGAACCCGGGGTCAGCTCTGCAAATACGCTCGGTTCAATGTACCAGCCTTCCTTCACGCCATCCTCATATACTTTGTAAAATGGTACGAATTCGTCTGCGCTGTCCACGCCCAGCTTCCCTTCGTCAAAGAGCACGTGGCCGTCGTAGCCGCGGATCATGGCCTGTAAGATTTCCTGGGAGACGCCGTATGCCATGTTGGTCTTGCATCCGGTCTTTGCGTAGATTTCCTTGCTGACTGCCACGAACTCGTCCAGCGTCATGTTGTCTTTGATTTCCACTCCCGCCTGGTCGGTGATGGTCTTGTTGTAAACCATGGCCGGCGCGTTGATGCCGATTGCGATGGAATACACCTTTCCGTCAACTGATCCGGAATTAATGATGTCCTGGCTGCAGTTGTCTACATTCAGGGTGCCATCCTCAATATAAGGAGTCAAATCCACCAGAAGATTGTTGGAAACGTACTGATCCAGGTAAGCGTAATCCATCTGGATTACATCGGGAAGCGAATGGCCTGCTGCCGCGGTCGCCAGCTTGTTCCAGTAATCAGACCACTCGGAGAACTGTCCGTCGAATGTCACGCCAGGGTTCAGCTCCGAATACTTATCGAGCGCCGCCTGAGTCCTCTCATTTCTCGTCTGGTTGCCCCACCAGGCCACCGTCAGGGACGCGTCGCCGGAAGCTGCTGCCGTCGTATTTTCAGCCGCCGCACCTGCGGTTGTCTGGGAATCCGCTCCCGTCGTGCTTCCGCTTTCCGCCGTGCCGCCGCATGCCGCCAGAGATACCGCCGCCATGGAAGCGGCCAGGACTACTGCCAATTTCTTCTTCATTTTCATATCCTCCATCTTTTTCTGAAAACGGTGTTGCTCTTCCGTTTTGTTTGTAAGTTCATTATAAACTGGTTTCTTCCAATACCGGTATAAATAAAACCGACTTCCTTTTAGAAAAAACCGACTTTCCTTTCCGAAATCTTGAGTTTGCAATGCAATTATTATATACTGTCCATGTACCATTAGTAACCATACTTTTCTACTTCAACCGAAATCTTTAATATAGAAAGAAGCAGGACAATTCGCATGAAAAAACGGGCAGAAACCTTAAAAGCAAAGCTCCTTACCTTGTTCAAAAACCTCTCGCTGAGATGGAAGATTTTCTTTATTGTACTGTTAAACGTCGTCTCTCTCCTACTGTTTTCCCTCATTGGCTTTACCATACTGTCAAAGACCTATAATGAACTGCTCTACCGATCCATTGCGGGAAATTTGAGTTTTTCGGCCAATACCATCTCTGCAAACTTAAAGGATGTGGAGCGCCTGTCCTCCATCATCCTGTCGACGCCGTCCATCCAGACGTCTCTCTCCGCAATCCACGAATCGGATGATGCCGTGGTCCGTTCCAATGCCAACAGGAGCATCAACACCGCCCTTTCATCCTATTATGAGACATTCCGGCAGAACGGCGTCTCCTACATCGTCCTGTATAACGATGCATTTTCCAATACGACCAACTGGGCCGCCTACGAAAGGACCGATTCGGCTTTTATCCATCATGCCCTGGAGAATGCGGCGGCCGGCGACGGCGCGGTCAGCTGGACCACCGGAGGCGGCAGTACTTCCGGCCTCTTTCTCGGAAGAAATATCAGGAAAATCGAGGCGCTGGATTTCTCCACCATCGGAAGGCTACTGATCTACGTGGATACCGACAGGCTGATCAATACGATCAACCGTTCCTTCCAGACCTTCGATACCGGCTACTACATTCTGGCAGACGGACCGGACACCATCTACTCCTCTGCCGACCTCTCCAAAGACCTGGTAACCCAGACGCTCCAGCTGGAGGACGACACGTATCAGACCCTTCGGGTGGACAACCACACCTATTTCGCAGTGAGCAGCAAGATTCCGTATTACGACTGGCGTTACATCAGCCTGATCCCGTTTGACTCCATCATTCACTCCATCGGACGCTCCGCGAAAATCATTCTGGGCATCATGGTGCTCGGCATTCTGATCGCCCTCGCCTTAACGCAGTGGCTGATTTACTCCATTCTTCGCCATTTCAACGCGCTGATCGTTAAGATGGATGGATTCAGTAAAAATGAGCTCACCCTGGAGCAGTCCGCCTACGATTACAGCGTCCGAAATGATGAGATCGGGCGGCTTCACCAGCGTTTCGACCGGATGGCCACCCGGATCCGGACCCTGGTGGACACGAATTATAAAAATGAACTGCTGCGCAAGGAAGCCCAGATCAAGGCGCTGGAATCCCAGATCAACCCGCATTTCCTCTATAATACGCTGGAATCCATCAACTGGAGGGCAAAGGCATCCAAAAACGCGGAAATATCCATGATGGCGGAGTCTCTCGGAACGCTGCTCCGCTCCACCCTCAGCAATCGCGAGTCCCTGGTGGAACTGGACTACGAGCTGGAGCTGGTCCGCGCCTACATCACGATACAGAAAATACGGTTTGAGGACCGTCTGGACTTCGTCTCCCTGGTGGCCGACGATCTGCATCATATCCTGATGCCGCCGCTGACCATACAGCCGCTCATAGAAAATGCCATACGCTACGGCATGGAAGAGATGACGGAGACCTGTCACGTGGAACTCCTGGTGCGCCACGAGGATGATAAGGTCCTGATCCGGGTAAAAAACAACGGTTCCGTTTTTGAAGAAGACCTTCTCGAAAAATTAAGGAGCCGGAAAAAGCAGCCGAACGGCTTCGGCATCGGTCTCATGAACATTGACCAGCGCATCCGCCTGCTGTTTGGCGACGCGTACGGTCTTGAGTTAAAAAATGAGGACGACTGCGCAACCGCCGATATCCATATACCATTTCAAGTCAAGGAGAACCAATCATATGCTGAAACTGATCATTGCAGACGATGAACGTATCATCCGGGAGACCATATCCACAATTATTGACTGGAGCCAGTATGGGATTGAACTGGCCGGTCTCTGTTCCAACGGAATCGAGGCCTACAACATGATTTTAGATGAATCTCCGGACCTGGTCATCACGGATATCCGCATGCCGGGCATGAACGGGCTGGAGCTGATCGGACGGATATCCGAGACGGATCTGGACACCCAGTTCATCCTTCTCTCTGGCTACGGGGAATTTGAATACGCCAAACAGGCCATGAAATATGGGGTCCGCCACTATCTTTTAAAGCCCTGTAATGAGCAGCAGATCATTGACGCCGTAAAGGAAAGTGTCAGCGACTGCTACGCCAGGCGCCAGACGCGCCGGATATTGGACTCCCAGTTCAGCCAGGCGGACAGCATCCGCCACAATGTCGTCTCCAGTATCATCAACGACGCCCTCTATCTGGAGAAATCGCTGGATGAGATTATTCCCACCTATGAGCCCTACATGGATTTTTACTTTACGCCCTACCGTCTGTTCTACATTTACTATCTGGAACAGGAGAATCTGGAGGAATTTCTGGGCCTTCTAAGCGATTTTGCCCAGAACTGTCTGCCGCAGGTCAGCATCTACGGAATCTATGTGCGAAATACCTTTTTGATCTTCTGTCAGGACATCTCCTTTGACTTCGGCCAGCTGAAGGCGAAGCTGGACCGCGTCAGCTTAGAGGGCCAGCACACCAGCCTGGAACTTCAAATGGAGACGTATTCCGACTTAAAAGGCCTGTTCGGCGTCGTCCTTGAAAAGATCCGCAGATTCAGCACCTTTTACTACGTAAACAATTACCATGCCTTATGCACCTGCAATTATACCGCAATCACTCAGGAGACTGAAAATTACTGCCGCGCCATTGCCGAGGGCAGCGCCTCTGCCATGGAAAGCCTCATGGAACTGATCTCCGATATCATGGATATCCGTTTCCTCAAACAGCTGTCCGGCAGTATGTTCCTGAAAATCACGCTCGGCAACCCGAATATCTCCGGCTCCGGCCTCACGGAGTGGCTGATGCAGGCCGAGGGGGAGAGTGATCTTGACGCACTGAAGGAATCCGTCTTTCAAAAGCTTGCAGAGCTTATGGAGGGATGCTCCAGAACGGAAACCGTCAGCAGCATGACCAGGCAGATCTTTACATATATCAGGGAAAATCTGGAGAATCCCAACCTGACGCTGAAATACATTGCGGAGCAGTATTTATATATGAATGTAGACTATGTATCCAGAAAATTTCAGAAGGAGACCGGCATACGCTTTTCCGATTACCTGACCAATGAGCGGATTCAAAAGGCAAAGGAATACATCGAAAACGAGGAGATGGACCGGATCTCGGATATTGCCGAGCGGGTCGGCTTCGGCAACAATCCACAGTATTTTTCCCAGCTTTTCAAGAAGAAGACCGGCATGGCACCCAGCGCCTACATCACCGGCTTACGCGGACCGTCCGGCCCAGCGGAACCAGAGCGTATTTGAAAATTCATTTCAGGAGGAACTTTAAGATGAAGTATCATTTTCAGCCATTTTTTCACAATACAGCCGCGGACCATCTCACGACTGGCTCCGAGCGGCTTGACATACCGGAGCTGTCAGACGGCTTTGACCCATCGCTTCTTTCTTTAGCCAACGGCATCGAAGGAAGTATGATTCCCAACAGCTATATTACAGAACGGGTCCCCTGCGGGCTCTACGCGGTTCATATCGCACTGACCGCCGTTCAGGATGTGGAACAGCTCTTTCTCTTCACCGGACGGAAACTTCTGCGTGATATCATCTCCCTGAAGAAGGGGGACCGGTACGAACGCACCTTTTACCAGTCCATAGCCGGCATCATTCCACGCTACCACGAAGCGTACTATCCGGTAGAAAACCTCTTTGTTACGCTCTGTACCCCGGAGCCCGGCGCTGTCCGGATCGATGCTTGTTATGCCGAGGCGGCCGGTGTGGCCGGCGCGGTCGAGGCAGCCGGTGCGGTCGAGGCAGCCGGTGCGGGCGAAGCAGCCGAGGCAGCTAATGTGTCCGACGGCGTAACGACAGTCTATCTCTGCGGGGATTCCACTGTCACAGACCAGTCCGCGGAAATCCCCTATCTTCCGGGTGCCTGCTACGCCTCCTGGGGCCAGGCGCTTCCGGCGTTCTTAGACGGCAGAATCGCCGTGGAAAACCAGGCACACTGCGGGCTGACGACGGAAACCTTCCGTCAGGAAGGCCACATGGACATCGTGAAGCATTTTCTCCGCCCGGGTGACTTCTGCCTGATCCAGTTCGGCCATAACGACCAGAAGCTTCCCCATCTGCTGGCCGACAGGGAGTATCCCGTCAATCTCCGAAGATACATAGAAGAAGTCCGGAACCTCGGCGGAATTCCCGTGCTGGTGACCTCTCCCGGACGCAACATCTGGAAAGAGGACGGCACCTACCATGAGCTGTTGGCAGAACACGTGCAGGCGGTAAAAGATGTGGCCGTTTCCACGAATACCCCAGTCATCGACCTGCATGAGTTTTCGGTACGTTTCTATGAAAAGACCGGCATGGAACGCTCCTGCGGATATTTCCATCCCGGTGACTACACCCACACCAATGAGTATGGCGCGTGCCTGTTTGCTTCCTGCATCGCAGCCGGACTCGGCCGGATATTTCCTGAAGTATTTCATGTAACCGCCGGTCCCTCCGACTTCACTCCCCCGGAAAATCTCTGGGATCTGCTGGACAGCCAGAACAACCGTGCCGGCGGTACGGAACAGAAGGAACAGTTTGATGCGATGGAAAAATCAACTGCTGCGCTGTTGAAAGCGTTGGAAGAGGCGGATCAGGCATCAGCAGAGGAGTGACAGACGCCGAAGGTGAGTTGTGCGGAATCTCACCGGTTACGGCTGTATCCGATAAATGCCTGGAAGGCTTCTACATCTGTATTTAAAATTAACGTTTCATCAAATCCTATTTCTTCAAGCAGCTTTTCAGCCAGAACAAAATTTCCTACATCACTGGGATCATGGGCATCTGAATTTACAATGACAGGAACTTCAGACTGCCGGCAAAGCGCAAGCATGGTCTTGTAATTTTCCACGCAGTTCAAACGCTTATCCTTTTTTCTTAAAGAACTGTTGTTTATTTCTAAAGCAACGTGATACTGTTTTGCGGCTTGTACGAGTCTTCCATAATCCAGTGGTGTATGATCATCATCCGGATGGGAAACAAAGAACACTTTGGGATGCTTCATACACTGAATTAAATTATCCGTATTTTTAATTTTTCCCTCATTTTTATAACACTGCGTATGGATTCCTGCTATTGCATAATCCAACTTTTCTATATATTGCTGCTCAAGGGAAAGCAGCCCGCCTTTCAGGACGTTTATTTCACAGCCATGCAAAATTTCCACGCCGTACAAATTCCTGGGTATCGCCTGAAGATTATTATAATAAAAGGGATTCACGGTTCCTGGAATGCCGGGCGCATGTTCACTTATCCCCAGCAGCTGTAAATGTTGTTCGCTGGCTGCTTTTGCCATTTCCCGAATCGTGCCATAAGCATGACCGCTGACTAATGTATGAGTATGAATATCTAATAAGAAATCTTTTTTCACAGTACTCTCCTCTCGTTTAGCTGGTTTATCCTGATTACTCGTTTCTGTTCAATACAAAGTAAGAATCATATTTCGTTCCATCATGTCCGATTAACTTTTCGTCTGTATACTTAAAACCCAACTGCTCTAACGCGCGTATTCGCTCTGCTGCTGCGGCTATGGCTTTTGCAGCAATTTTATCGCAATGAAAGAGTGTATACGCGGGTTCTATGATCATTTTCAATATTTTTGTAATTTCGCCTGCTCTTTCGTAATCGCTCCGGATATCCAATCTGAGCAGTCCGCAGTCCGTAAAAAAGTCCGCAGCGTCTCTGTGAAAAAGTTCTATGGTTCCTATTGCCTCATTGGTTTCTTTTGATACAATCGTCCATCGGACAAAACCTGCCCGATTGTACTCAAAGAGCCAATATGCAATCGCCTGCTCCATTCTGCTTTCCGTTGTATAATAAAAGTCGTCACCGCCGCAATTATCACTGTTAAAAAATGATACGGCAGCTTTGTCAGAATAAACCTTTAACAAATCGGATTTATCCTCCTGACTGGTCATTCTCAAAATATAACTGTCATTCTCAAATACAGGGCAATTTTCATAGACATCGGTCATGACGCGCCTCCCTCAAATTTTCATTATTTTTACTTATTCTATCACATTTTAGAGTGCGCGGATATGTCTGTAAAGTTTTTTCCTTTAACGGAACATTTTTCCGGAAAGTAAAACAGGACATTTCATCATCTGAAATGTCCTGCAAACCGTTCCATCACGAGTGTTTCCAAATCCGCTAATGTTTCCACCGCGTTAATATCATTCCGCAGTTTTGCCGAATGAGGCAGTCCGGCCGTATACCAGGCCATGTGCTTGCGCATCTCCCGGATTCCCAGATACTCTCCTTTGTGTTCCACCGACATCTTCGCATGGCGCAGAACCATGTTCTGCAGCTCCTCCATGGATGGGGGCGGAAGAAGTTCCCCCGTCTCCAGGTAATGGAGCGTTCTCGAGAAGATCCACGGGTTGCCCTTTGCTCCTCTCGCAATCATAATTCCATCGCAGCCCGTCTCGTCCAGCAACGCCTTCGCATCCTCGGGGGCAAAGACGTCTCCATTTCCAATGACCGGTATCTTCACGGCTTCTTTTACCCTGCGAATAATATCCCAGTCTGCGGTCCCGGAATAATACTGTTCCCTCGTCCTGCCGTGAACCGCAACCGCAGCCACGCCGCAGCTCTCGGCCATCCTGGCAAATTCCACCGCGTTCACATCACTGTCCGTAAAACCCTTGCGGAACTTCACTGTCACAGGCTTTTTTACAGCCTTCACCATGGCGCCAAGAACCGCCTCCGCCAGCCTGGGATTCTTCATCATCGCTGAGCCTTCGCCGTTATTAACGATCTTCGGCACGGGGCATCCCATGTTGACATCGATGATATCAAAAGGCCCCGGCTCGATGAGCTTCGCAATATCCGCCATAATTTCCGGATCAGAGCCAAACAGCTGAACCGAAACCGGACGTTCTCTCTCTTCTACCTCCAGGAGCGCCTTCGTATTCCTGTTCTTATAAAGAATCGCCTTCGCGCTCACCATCTCTGTCACCACCATGCCGCAGCCCTGCTCCTTGCAGAGAATGCGAAATGGCAGGTCGGTTACCCCTGCCATCGGCGCCAGAATCAGATTATTCTCAAGTGTTACATTACCAATCTTAAGCTTCACGATTCCTCTTCCTCATCAATCTCTTCTCCCAGATAAAAGACCCGGTAATACATCTCCAGAGCCTCCAAAAGATCTCTCTTTTCCATCTGGTACTGTTTGATCTTCAGCACGCTTCCTATTTCGTCAAATAAATAATCCGTCTCCTCAGCCGTTACCTGAAACTCCAGCGTACCATCCTCTTCAAATTCCAGAGTCAGAATTCCGCCCACATCCTCTGTATACAGCACACACATAATCTGAAGCTCCTGCCGTATGTTCTCAGGAAGGTTGGAAAACTGTTCATTAAAATAGTACTTCTGCTCATAGGAATTGGCTCCGCATAATACAATACGATCCTGTTTCTCCTCTATCATAAAAACACCGTTCCTTCTATATTCCTTCTATGGTTATTTCATCCGAACGTAGTATATCACAAGACAGAACGAATGACAATAGCCCCTAAAAATCCGTAGTACACCGCTTCACAAGTCTGCAGGGGACCTGGCTCTTCTGCTCCACAGATTTCTCCTCGCCCCGCAGAACCGCCATCATCTGATCCGTGGTGATGGCGCAGAGCTCTTCTACCTTATTGTCAATGGAAGAAAGCTCGGGATCACAGCAGATGGAAAGCGCAGAATTATTAAATCCGGTGATGCAGAGTTCCTCCGGTATCTTTAAAAGCTTGGCGTTGGCGTATTTGATCGCCCCCACGGCCAGGCCATCGTCCGTAGCCAGCACGCTGTCAAAATTCAAATCCCGCCGCTCTAAAAGAATGTCTCTCACCGAATGGATCCGGTTCTTTACATACAGCTTTAAGTCCCCCAGCACAGGCAGTCCATGGTCCTTTAAGGCCGCCTCATATCCCGCCAGCTTCTGATTCGCACTGTAAGAATGGGAATCACACAGAAACAGAATCCGTCTTCTTCCCGCCTCAATCATCTGCGAAGCCACGTCATAGGTAGCGCCGTAATCGTCGCTGAAGGCACAATACACATGATCGCCCTTAATGTAACCGTTAATCATAAATACAGGAACCGTCTTCGCCGCATTCCGCACGTAATCCGCCTTCCGGTCGTCTCCGCCCTCGCCGGCATACGTCGATCCCACCAGAATCAGCGCGTCGATCCGCTTATTTAACAGAAGACTCACATACTTTTCCTTATTCTCTTGCCGGGATCCGCTGCAGCAGAGAATACAGTCATACCCGTACTCGTGCAGACGGCCTTCCAGGTGAAATGCCGCCGACGCCATATAGGAATCCGATACATCCGGGCAGATAATCCCGATGGTCTTCATAGAGTCCAGTCCCAGGCCCCGCGCAAATACGTTCGGCGTATAACCGTTCTCCTCCATGATGGCGCGGACCCTCTGTTTTGTCTTCTCGCTGACACGCGGGCTGTCGTTCACCACACGCGATACAGTGGCAATGGACACCCCTGCAAGCTCTGCTATATCGTAAATATTCATTTTGAACCCTCTTTATCCTGACGCACCGACGCTCTGGAACACAGTGCGAAAGCGCTTACACTTTTTCTTACATTATATCTGATCTATTCATGAAAAGCAACCGTATTCTTTTTATTTTCCCTATTGACGAAGTGACAAAAATGGTGTATGGTTTATGTAAGTACTTACATTCCATATCAACTGGAATATTTAAAATGTAACCTTGAAGCCGTGCGTCTTCTTGTTTTCGTAAAGCACAGCTGAAGCGTTACATGGAATTGCAGAAAGGAAAGAACGATTATGCAGGACTTTATTAAAATTCACTCCGGGGATAATGTAGCTGTAGCCTTAAAGCCGCTGGCCTCCGGCACCACCGTGACTGTGAATGATCAGGCGGTCACGCTCGTCTCCGATATCCCTCAGGGACACAAGTTCGCTTTAACCGACATCGCAGAGGGCGCTTCCGTCATGAAATACGGCTGTGCCATCGGAATCGCAAAGGAACCGATTTTAAAAGGAAGCTGGATCCACACGCACAATCTAAAGACTGGGCTGGGCGATCTGCTCACCTACTCTTACAACAAACAGGAAACTGCTCCCACGCCGGCGGAGGAACGCTTCTTTCACGGTTACCGCCGGACGGACGGAAAAGTCGGCGTCCGCAACGAGATCTGGATCATCCCCACCGTAGGCTGTGTCAATAACGTTGCCCAGGCCATCGAGCGTCAGGCTAAGAGCCTCATAAGCGGAACCGTAGAAGATGTGGTGGCTTTCCCACACCCCTATGGCTGTTCCCAGATGGGTGACGACCAGGAGCATACCAGAACCATTCTGGCCGATTTAATCAATCATCCCAACGCCGGCGGTGTCCTCGTTCTCGGCCTTGGATGCGAAAACAGCAACATTACGGAATTAAAACGCTATATCGGAGAATACGATGAACGCCGTATCAAGTTCCTGGCAGCACAGGAATCTGACGATGAGATCGCCGACTCTCTGGAACTGATCCGCGAACTGGCCGCTTATGCCGGCAGCTTCGAACGGGAACCCGTCAGCTGCAGCGAACTCATCATTGGCATGAAATGCGGCGGATCCGACGGACTCTCCGGCATCACAGCCAACCCCACAGTCGGTGCATTCTCAGATATGCTGGTGGGTGCAGGCGGAACCACGATTCTGACCGAGGTTCCCGAGATGTTCGGGGCGGAGACACTGCTCATGAACCGCTGTATCAATGAAGAGATCTTTGAAAAAACCGTTCATCTGATCAATGACTTCAAAAACTATTTTACCAGCCACAATCAGACTATCTACGAGAACCCGTCTCCCGGCAACAAAAAGGGCGGTATTTCTACCCTGGAGGACAAGTCGCTGGGATGTGTTCAGAAATCCGGCAGCGCTCCGGTCATGGACGTCTTAATGTATGGAGAACCCGTTCACACAAAGGGCTTAAACCTGTTAAGCGCCCCCGGTAATGACCTGGTCGCCTCCACCGCGCTGGCTGCCTCCGGCGCCCACATCGTACTCTTCACCACAGGACGCGGTACACCGTTTGCCTGTCCGGTTCCGACCATGAAGATATCGACCAACACCGCGCTCAGCACAAAGAAGAGCAACTGGATCGATTTTAACTGCGGCAGACTGGTAGAAGACACGGATATGGACACATTAAAGAATGACTTCTTCGATTTTGTCCTGGAGGTTGCTTCCGGAAAGAAAGTGAAGTCAGAAGAAGCAGGCTTCCATGATATGGCCATCTTTAAGCAGGGAGTTACACTATAGAAATCATATAAAGGAGAGTATTTCAAATGGAAAAGTTATGTTATGAGACACTGGAGAAACAGGGCTACGACGGATATTTGTTAAAGGACGCACCGGAACGTGTGCTGCAGTTCGGCGAAGGTAATTTCCTGCGCGCTTTCGTAGACTATTTTATTGATATGATGAACGAAAAGGCAGGATTTCATTCCAAAGTCGTTTTATGCCAGCCCATAGCTCCCGGACTTGCCGATATGATCAATGAGCAGGAAGGCTTATATACTCTGTTTTTACGCGGTTTTGAAAATGGAAAGAAGGTCAATGACAAACGTGTGATCTCCTGTGTCAGCAGATGTTTAAATCCCTATCAGGATTACGACGCCGTTCTCGCCTGTGCAGAGAATCCGGATTTACGTTTCATCGCCTGCAACACAACGGAAGCCGGCATCACCTACGATCCGGCCTGCAGCTTCACCGATGTGCCGGCGGACAGCTATCCGGGAAAGCTGACCCAGTTCTTATATAAGAGATTTGAAACGTTTGGAAAAGAAGCCGGAAAGGGCTTTGTCATCCTCTCCTGCGAGCTGATCGACAACAACGGAAAAGAGTTGGAGAAATGCGTCCTGCAGTATGCGGATCAGTGGAAATTAGGAGAAGAATTCATCACCTGGATCAAACAGGAGAATATCTTCTGCTCCACTTTGGTAGACCGGATCGTAACCGGATATCCGAGAAATGAAGCCGCTTCCATCTGTGAAGAGCTGGGCTACCAGGACAACATCATCGACACCGGAGAAGTCTTCGGATTCTGGGTCATCGAAGGACCTGAGAGTTTAAAAGAAGAGCTTCCATTTGAGAAGGCCGGTCTTCCGGTCCTTATCACCAACGATCACAAGCCATACAAGCAGAGAAAGGTCCGTATCTTAAACGGTGCTCACACCTCCTTCGTCTTAGGTGCATACTTAGCCGGACAGGATATTGTCCGTGACTGTATGGAAGATGAAGTGATCTGCGGCTTTATGAACAAGACCATTTACGATGAGATCATCCCGACTCTGACGCTTCCGAAGGAAGAGCTTAAGAGCTTCGCCGCTTCTGTTACGGAGCGTTTTAAGAATCCATTTATCGACCACGCGCTGCTCTCCATCTCCTTAAACTCCACCTCCAAGTGGAAAGCACGCGTTATGCCTTCCTTAAAGGGCTATATTGCAAACACCGGCAGGCTTCCGGAATGCATCACCGCTTCCTTTGCATTCTATATCGCGTTCTACCACGGAAAGCAGCTCACCGAAGACGGACTGATTGCAGCGAGACCGGCCGGTAATGAATACACGGTAAAAGATGACCGCCCGATCCTTAAGTTTTTCTACGATCACAGGGAGGACGATGCAAAGACTCTGGTTCACGTAGTCTGCTCCAACGAAGAGTTCTGGGGTGAGGACTTAACCGCCATCGCCGGATTCGAGGACGCCGTCGCCGGTTATGTGGCGGATATCTGGGAAAAGGGCGCTTATGAAGTGATGAAGGGTTGTCTGGATAAGTAATTCAGAAGAGATAAAATAAAATTCAGGTGCCAAAAGTTTAAAACTTATGGCACCTGAATTTTATGATTCCTTTCAGCTCTCAATCATTAACCATCTATCCGCCCGATTCCTCTCATCAATCAAACACCGTCTTCCAATTCTTATCCGCATACGCGTCAAAGCACATCTCGATCTGCTCCTTCGTATTCTTATCCTCGGCCAGCACCGGCAGGTCATCCGGGGAAAACCATCCGCTCCCTACCGTCTCGATGTTCTCTGAAAACTCACCATCCACGATCTCGCATAAGAAGAACACCTTGCATATACCGTACGGATATGCCGGCGGGTTGTGGAGTCCCTTATCGTGAAGCGCCACCACGCGCACCGGAACTACCGTGAGTCCCGCCTCCTCCAGCGTCTCCTTGACGGCATTCTCTCCCACCGTCTTATTCACATCCACCCAGCCTCCCGGCATGGAATAGCGTCCGTCCATCTCCTTCACCAGAAGGATCTTCCCAGCCTCGATGATGGCGGCTCTCGTATCCAGCTTCGGAGTCTGAAATCCCGTCTCATTGCAGAATAAATCCGTCACCCGCTCCTTCGACAGGCCGGTGTAGCCGCTCATGATCTCTCCCGACAGCTCCCGGATCCGCTCAAACCGCTCCAAGTCAAACCGGTCCTTTGAATAAGTGACGCCCGCCTGAGCGATAAACTGAAGCTCCATGGCCCAGGAAATCCATTTTCTCCCTTCATCCTCTGCGTCCAGCCGCTCCAGAACCGACTGCACGGAGGCCGGATCCGGGAAGTAATAATCCGCGTGGATATGCCTCACGCTGACGGCTCCCCACAGAGCCAGACCACAGGCGGTCTTCGCCGCCCTGGCGCATTCCATGTCGTAGATGCTGTCCCCAATGTAAAGCACCTCCTCCCGTCTCGCTCCGGCCTTTCTCATATAACACTCCAGGGGCTCCGCCTCCGGCTTGTGGCACACCGTGTCCTCCTCGCAGACGACCGTATCAAAGTATCCGTCGAGCCCCAGTCGCATAAAATCCCGTTCATACTCCGCTCTGCATCTGCTGGTCACAACGCCCAGTTGAAACCCATCCGCCCGCAGCCGTTTTAAAAGCAGTTCGATTCCATCAAACACACGGACGAAATCTCTCAGAGCCGCCAGATTTTCCTTCCATTGAAGGAGTATCTCCTCCTCATGACCGGTTTCCAGCCGTTTGAGAGCCGCGGCTCCCGTGATTCCAAGACAGAATGAGAGTTCCGAAAGCTCTTTTTCAATCCCTGCATGTTCTCTCAGTGTCTTCTGAAATGACTGAAGGATTGCTTCCTCCGTATCCAGAAGCGTACCGTCGACGTCGAATACAATATGGTGATATCTCATTTTCTTATCCTCCTGTGTATGATACTATTTAACCATATTCTGTACCCCGGGGCAAGAAGAAGTTACGGTACACAGGAGCCGGCGGAGGCTGTGTACCGTGACAGAAGAGACGAAAAATAATAAGGAAAAAAGTATAATTGCATTGTAATATCACACAATTTCCTGTATGATAACAGGATAATGAGCATTTCCAAAGATAAGGGGGAACTACTATGTTAGAGACATTGAAAAAGCGTGTAACAAAAAATCTGATGTGGCGTATCGTCATCTCAGTCATCATCGTCGGTGCCGTCTTCTTTTACAGCGGTAAATCGATTCTGATGTTTGTCAAAGGGCCGGAGCCGATTACGGCAGGCATGGACTATGACGCCGCCGAGTGTTCCTATGTGAGCTTCGATGCGCAGTATATTGTTGACGAATATGTGCGTCAGACCGAACGCAACACAGACACCAAGAAAGAAACCCTGAAAAATATCAGCTACTTCGTTTATTTTGAGGAGGACGGATACTTTTTCGGAATTGAGCTTCCTTCTTCCAAAGAGGACGAGATGAACCAGTATATCGATGACACGATCAGCTGGCTGAACGGAGAGGTCGATGAGCTCACCAATACCAAATCCGTCAAGGGAACCTGGACAGAGCTCACAGGCAAGCGTCTCCAGTATTATCAGGAACAGATCACCGATGATCTGGGCGAGGAATTCCTTGAAATAGCGCTTCCCTATTATATCGACACAAATAAGATCGGAGACCGCTCCTTTCTCTCCATCTATATCTGCCTCGCAATCCTGGCTGTAACGATCCTTTACTTCATCTACACGCTTATCCGGTATTTTACCGGCAGCACTCTGAAAAATATAAAGAAGTATATCGAGGCCAATCCATCCGTATCTATGGAGCACATAGAAGCAGATTTCGCATCAGCCTCCGCCATCTCCAGCAGCATTTGGGTCGGCAGACGCTGGACCTACCACGTTTCCGGCATCTCCACCCAGCTTCTGGAGAACAGGGATCTGGTCTGGGGCTATTACTACCGCCGCACGGGGCGCAACTCCGAAAGCTCCCTGCGCCTGTACGATATCAACAGACGCTTACATACCCTGGCTGCGTCGGAAAAAGAGGCCATGGCCGCATTAAATGTTTATGAACAGCAGCAGCCTCACATGATTCTCGGCTACAAGAAGGAACTGGAAAAGACATTCCAGAAAGATTTCCAGGGCTTCTTGAACCTGCGCTATAACCGCCCTGCGGAAGATTTCCAGACTGCGCCGGATGAACCGTGGAACTACACGAATCCAGAAGAATAATAACAAACCAATGATGACTCGTACGCGCTGCGCACGGGTCATCGTGACAAGAACAGGAGACTGCCATGCATTACGACTGCCTGATTGTAGACGACGAGACAGCAATCGCCAGTTCTACCTCGGAATACTTTAACTTATTTGAGCTGTCATCAGCCTATGTAACCAGCTACGAACAGTGCGTTGACTTTTTAAAAGAGAATACGGTCTCCCTTCTCCTGCTGGATATCAATCTGGGAGACCGGTCCGGCTTCGGACTCTGCAAGAAACTGCGGGAACAGACGGATATTCCGATTCTGTTTATCAGCGCCCGCACCAGCGACGACGATATTCTGACTGCGCTAAACATCGGCGGAGATGATTACATCACCAAGCCGTACACCTTAAGCGTTCTGCTGGCCAAGGTAAAGGCCGTCTTAAAGCGGTGTGCACGGACCGTGGAAACCGGTCCCCTGCGGATCGCCGATGTCGAGATCGACCTCTCCGCCCACAAGGTAACCGTAGGCGGAAAGCCTGTCAAACTGAAAGAAATGGAATTCCGGCTGCTTGTTTATCTGGCACAGAATCTTGGACGCGTCGTCACGAAGGAAGAGCTTTTGGAGAACGTCTGGCCGGACCCCTATGTGGGCGAGGGCACCTTATCGGTCCACATCCGCCATCTGCGGGAGAAGATTGAGAAAGACCCCAATCACCCGCTGCTCATCTTAACGGTATGGGGTACGGGATACCGCATGGAGAATGGAGAATGCGATGATTAAGAAAAAATGGACGTTGCTGTTTCTGGTTTCCTGGCTCCTTTTGGGCGCCGTCTTTCTGTTCCGGCTTTTTTCCTCTCTGGAGATGCCGGCAATCGATATGGTTTCCATCAACCGCATCGAAAAAGAGACGGCCGCCCAGTGGGAACGGGGAACCTTTTTTAAACCGGATTCCTTTCCCTACGAATACACGGTCGCAGACCTCTCGGGAGCCATTCTGCTAAAGACCTCTGCCGCCGCCCCAGAAACCATGACCGAGGCGGTCCGCAGACACGATACCGTGCTGGATCTCACCATCGGCCAGGCCGTGAAGGGCCATGTGTTCATTGCCACCGGATACGACGCTGCTCTTCTGAAAGCAAAAAAAGAACTGGCCTTTTTCGCCGTTCTTCTTCTGCTGCTGCCGCTGATTCCTATTTTGATCTATACTGCTTATTTGAATCATGCCGTTTTAAAGCCGTTTCGGCGTATGAAAGATTTCACCCGGCATATCGCCATGGGCGATCTGGATTTCCCCCTTCCCATGGACAGAAAGCACGTGTTCGGCGCATTTACCGAAAGCTTTGACATCATGCGGGATCAGTTAAGGGAGGCGAGATTTAAGGAAGCGGAGGCGAACCGGAGCAAGAAAGAGCTGGTTGCTTCGCTGAGCCACGATATCAAGACTCCGGTCGCGTCCATCAAGCTGACCAGCGAGCTTCTCCTGGTTACAGAAAAAGAAGCGCCGGTCAGAGAACGCCTTCAGACCATTTACCAGAAATCCGACCAGATCGACCATCTGATCACCAACATGCTTCAGGCCTCTTTAGACGAGCTGGGGGAACTGACCGTAAACCTGTCGGAGGCGAGCAGCCGTTTAGTCGAAACCATGATCCGGGATGCCGATTACTGCGGCAGAATATCGTCATTTACACTTCCCGGCTGCATTCTCCTCATCGATCCGTTCCGCTTGGAACAGGTCATCGGCAACATCTTAAATAACGCCTACAAATACGCGGGAAGCGATATAAACGTGGTGTCTGACTTAACAGAAGACGGCCTGCGCGTCGAGTTTATGGATTACGGAAAGGGAGTCCCCGATGAGGAACTCCCCAGCCTCTTTACCAAATTCTTCCGCGGCTCCAACTCAGGCAAAAAGGCCGATGGCTCCGGACTCGGACTCTATATCTCCAAAAATCTGATGGAGCGTATGGGCGGCATCATCGAATGCAGGAACCGCAGTGACGGTTTTTCAGTCATTCTCTATCTTCCGCTTCGCCATCCCGGTACCTGACAGTGCGTCAGGACCGGGCCGGCCTCCATGTTCCGGGAACGCTGTGCAGGAAACTACGAAACATGCCCTGTGCTAATCCGCATAACGGATCGTAAACGCGGCTCCCGCTTCGCCCACCAGTACCACTCTGCCATCCTCCGGGAGATAGAACGGACGGTCCTCACTCAATGTCCACGAACTCGATACACATTTCATGTCGCGGCCGGTATGGTCATACACGTACCATGCGCCGTTCTCCGGTTTTTCAATGATAACCGGACGTTTCTGATTCCTGTCTCCGGTAATAAACCAGACCGCCTCCCCGTCTGCTCCGATGGTTCGCTCACTGTCTGCGTCAGGAAACGCTTCTGCGTCCGCTGCTGCAATATAGCGGTAGCTTCCCGATTCCAGATACTGTTTTCCATTCTCCTCCGTCCGCGTATAATCATTTAAATCGCGGCCTGCCTGCCCCGGAACCTCTGTAAAAAATCTTGCATGCATCTCATCCGTGACCTCTGCCATACGCAGCTCCAGATTCTCAAAGGAAAGAATTCCCCTCGGTTCGTCAAGCAGCAGAGGCTTCACCATGAACCGTTTCAGCCACGCACTGGAAGTATACTTTTCGCTTAAGAGATAATACTCCTGGCCATCCAGCGCCTTCCAGGCTGACACCGCAGTCTCCGCCGGCGCATTGCCGGTATACCGGGTGCCGACAGGAAGATACGTGGCCACACGGCCAAGGCCAGGGTAGACCTCCATGCTTTCCGCCATCAAATACTCTCTTCCCTTTTTTCCTTCCTGGAAACTCAGTCTGGTTCGCCCGATCCGGCCGCCGCTTCCCTTCGACAGCTCTCCCGACGCACTGATATAGCTGCCGTCCGTAGAGTAGAATCCACCATCTTCTCCAAGTCGATAGACCTGCTCTCTCCGTCTTCCGCTTCCTTCGGAGGCAACCGTCATCTCCCCTTCGCCGGAGACAGAGAGCTTTAACAGATCGCTGCCGGCGTACCAGCCGGACCGCTCTGCCGGATTTAAGTCCGCCTCCTCTCCACGGCTTACACTCTCTTCATCTCCCCGCTCAATTCTTTGGACCTCGTCCAGATACGTCATCACAATCTCCTGAACAGCCAGCTGGTTCAGTGTGCTGGAGCCGCCGCTGGTAAGCACGGCACAGGAAATATTCTCTTCCGGAAGCACCGTTAAGCTGCCGTGATAGAAGTTCGTATCGCCGCCCTTAACAAGGGCTTTTATCCCATAGCGGCTGAATGGATACGTTTCCACGCTGTCCCATCCAAGCCCATAGGATAAGGTCGTATCGCAGCCCTTCGGATTGATCTCCTCTGACGCTGGTTTCCGCCTTCCGTCGGACAACGACCGGTTGCCCTTCTGCTCATAAAAATTTCCAGCGGCGTCCATGGCAGTCGCGTGTGCCGCCCGCGCCGGAAATCACATTGGCGTTTTCCGGAGAGCTCCCCCCGCTCCTCATCGTATCTTCGCCAGGCGGCCCGACAGATTGCCGCTCTGAGGCGTCTTAAACTGTGTCAGGCCAAGATTTTCCGAAAATCCCCGGTCGATGTACTCCGTAAAGCTAAGTCCGGTCACCCGCTCCACCAGTATTTCCGCCAGTGTAAAGCCATCGTTGCAGTACACCTGGATATCGCCCGGATCGGATTTCAGGCGCTGTTTCTTAAGCCGCGCCAGCAGCATATCATGATTTTCCGTATCGCTGTCTCCCAACAGCATGGCGTTATTTAACGTGCTGCCAGGAAGCCCGGAACTGTGATCCAGGAGCATTTCCGGCGTTATCCTGCGATACCGCTCATCCGCCATCTCAAACTCCGGAATGTATGTGATGAGCGTTTTCTTGAGATCAAGCTTCCCCTCATCGGCCAGCCTCATGACCGCAGCCGCGGTCACCACTTTGCTGGTGGAGCCGATCCCGTACATGAGGGGCTCAGCCGCAGCCTGGGCTCCCACGCCCTCCGTCCCCGCCGGTACCGTCTCTTTCGCCAGGCAGGCCTCCCGGCCGAAACCGTTCATTCCGGAAAATATTGCCGCAGCCGCCAGAACTGCGGTTACATGGTACCATCTTTTCTTCATCCTCATCATTCCTCCGTCAACAATCCATATACCGTGATGCCTCTGATTTTTCCCGCCAGCACCATAGAAACCGCAAATGCGAATACCACCAGAGCGAAAGCCATAAGAAGAATCAGCCACGGCTCCACTACAAAATTCATCTCCGAAATTCCCAGCTGTTCAAATAAGAGACTGGCCATGCGGTTCACCGACAAACAGGCCGCAAGGGAACCGGCAAGCGTTCCGCCCACCGATGCAGGCAGAAAACTTATGGCGATCTGTTCCATCAGCTGTCTGTCCGTATAGCCCAGAGCCTTGTAGATGCCGAATTCTCCTCTCCGCCTCGTGAGCATCGACTTGATCACCATATAAAGCACCAGTACCACCAGAAGCACGGTTCCCGTGATGATAAGGGCTGCCATCATGCGTGTGGAATCGGCAATGCTGTCCACATTGGACACAAAGAGCCGTCTGTTGTTTTCAATCCTGTCTATCTCATAATCGTTCGTATCACCGCTTAAGACGACTTCGCCGTCTACCATCAGGGCATACTGGGCGCTGTCCACGCCGTACATGGATATCAGGGCGGCGAGCTTCTCTTCCGCCTTTCTCTTCGCCGCGGCCAGCGCTTCCTGTTTTTTCGTGCCGGTCTCCATACTTGCGCCGCTGTCCGTACCGGCATTTGTACCGGCATTTGTACCGGCATCTGTGCTGCTATCTGTATTGCTGTTCATATCCGCTCCCGTATTACCAGGTGACGCAGATGGGGAAAGCACTCGGAAGCTCTGCTCCATGGCCCCGATAAACGTATCGATATCCAGACCCGGCTCTAAGTACACCTGAATGGAATTCTTTTCGTAGTACGGCTCCACTCTTAAAAGTCCTGTCTCATGCATAAAGCAGATGCGGCCGAAGTTATTCATGGTCTGTGTCAGCCCACAGATCACATATTCAGCGGAAGCTCCGTTTGAAGATACTGTGACGGTATCCCCAATCTTCTTTCCCCAGCTCCTGGCGAGAAGTCCCGTCACCACGATCTCGTTATCGTATCTGGAAAATCCCCTCATAGACCTCCACCATTTCCAGTTTACCAAAGTCATCCGACACGTAGCAGCTTAACAGCTCGCCCTCCACGCTCAGAGACTCCATCTCATAGAGGCTCACTTTTCTGACTCCCTCCATGGCGCCGATCTTTTCCGTCAGTTCCTCATAATTTTCATGAGGGGCCTTATAGACCATGATATCGCTGATCTCATATCCTGTCATCTTAAGCACCAGATCGTCGTTAATCCCCATATTCCACCAGGTGATGATGGAAAATGCGCTGGCAAATGCAATGCCGGCGAAAATGATGCCGACCATAAGGTACATTTTCCGGTTAAAAGCCATGCTCTTTAATCCCAGCGCCATGGAGAGAGAGCCACGCGTCCGTTCCAGCGGGAAATGCTCCTTCTTGAAGCTGTGGGATTTGATGCCGCCCCGCAGCGCCTCCACCGGAAGAATTTTGGCTGCTGCCGCGGCGGAACGCCATGCGACCAACACCACTACAGCCATGATAAAGGCCGCGCTCAGGATATCAAAGCCAATATGCCCCCCCGCTCCTCCAGGTAACGCCTACCGAGCTTGTAATCAGCCCGCCCAGGGCCGCGATGATCCCATAGGAAAGGGCGATTCCCAGCACCGTTCCGATCATTCCGATGATGACAAACTCCAGGACCACCGACCACCGGATCTGCCTTCCCGTATACCCCACGGCTCCCAGCGCTCCAATACCTCGCATCTGAGAATCAATATGATTGGAAATCCTGAATTTCATCACTATCACAGCGACAATCACCATCAAAAACGAGAATACAAACAGTACCACGGAAATAATGGTAACCACCATGGTGGTTCCGTTTCTCATGTCGTCGATGGTTATTTCCATGGCCTTCGCATCCATGGAAATCGCTTCAATATTTACATCCGTATCTTTCTTAAAATCCGCGATTAATCCTTTTAAATCCGCCTGATCCTTCACCCTCACCAGGAGCATATATCCGCCGCCCTGTTGTTCGTACAGTTTTTCATACGCCTTCTCCGGCATATAGAAATTCACCATGCTGCTGACCGAAGAGTGAAGCCAGGTGGACTGCGTGAAGCCCGCTATGCGGAAATGGTAATCTTTTTTATTATAATTCAGGATCAGCTCATCCCCCAGTCCATATCCCATGTCCTTCATAAACACCGGAATGTAGACCGCCTCATCCTCCGGCACCTCGGTCTGCTCCGCCACGAAATAGCCGCCGATCTTCCTGCTGCGGTCCATATTCAGGAAGTTGGCGGAGATAACGCCGCCTTCCGGGAAGGAGGCCATATCCATCATTACAAATTCGTCCGTCTCTGCGGCTTCCACCCTCGGATCCTGCAAGAAGAAGTCGAGATACTCTTCGCGGTACTCATTTCCCGTAAACCGGACCATGTAGTGCGCTCCGCCCAGCCTGTCGTTTTCCATATCGTAAAAATGGTTAATTCCCGCCAGCAAAGTGAGTCCCACATTAAAAATGGCCACTGACAGCAGTATGAGAACACCCATGGAAACGGCCACGCCCTTTTTCTTTCTTATATTTGCCATGGCAATCATAAAAACCGGCATCTTACCACCCCATTTCCGTCAAAAACGCATTCAGCTTCTCATGACGCGCCATATCATTACTGGTATACGTACCCAGCCGGCACTCGCCGCAGATCATGCCGTCCTTCAAATAGACCACCCGGTCCGCCCGCCTCGCAGTCTTCACATCGTGAGTGACGACAATAATGCTCTGGCCCTTCTTGTTCACCTCACTCAGAGTATTTAACACCTGCTCTCCAAACGCCGAATTTAAGGCTCCTGTGGGCTCATCTGCAAATACCACGGCCGGCTCATTGATCAGTGCCCTCACAATGCCCACCCGCTGAGCCTCGCCGCCGGAAAGCTGGGACGGAAACTTTCCCCAGTCCTCTTTCATAATTCCGACTTCACCCAGCAACTCCTTTGCCCTGGCTGCAACGGCCTTTTTATCTCTGGATACCAGAAGACCGCAGGCCAGCACATTGTCCATAACGCTCATATTGTCCAAAAGATGAATCTGCTGAAATACGAACCCGCAGTTTTTCCTGCGGAACACAGCCATATCGCTGATTCCCAGATGATTAATCTTCACATCTCCATACATCACCTCTCCCAGCGTCGGCTTATCCATTCCCGACAGCGCGTAAAGCAATGTGGACTTACCCGAGCCGGAAGCCCCCATAATCACGGTAAAGTCTCCTTTATAGATACTCAAATCCAGATTTTTAAGCACATGCTGCTGCCTCCCGCCGCTGGAAAAGCTCTTACACAATTTATCTGTCTGAATAACGATTTCTTTCATCGTCTTTCTCCCTTCTATATTTGAACATTCTGTCTCAGATGTTCCGCTTTAAAACTTCTGTCTCTTTCCTCCGATATCACCATTATAAATGGCCGCTGAAAAAAAGTCCTTAGAAAACTGCTGTCAAATTCTTATCAGTTTCTTAACTGATTGGCATTTCTGTGGTAAACTGGAGAAAGGCAGGAATATAGAATGCCTTCTTTCGTTACGCGTTTGAATTTCAATTTTTAAGAAACGAGGCATATATGGCTAATACCATCTATTTAAACAACAAAGACAGCATGTCCATGAGCAACGGCTGTACGGACGTATTTCTTACCACTATCGGACTGAGCGGATCCCGCCTGGCCGTGACAGACGGGGAAAAACGCCTCATACTGTGGCTCCTCGAGAGGGACCAGTGGGTATGGGGCCGGGGAATCGTGGGATTTAATCTTGCGGAAATGCCCTGGGATATCGAAAATCTGGAATCACAGAAACAATTTTTCTGTTCCGTCATTAACGGAGTATTGGAAGAATCCGGCTGGGAAACGCTGGATTACAAGCCTAATAAAGACCTTCTGACGCCCCAGATTCGAAGCTTTCGCCGCCTGATCGGCGCGCTGGAAGTGGAGGATATCATTGTGGGGGCGAAAAAAGAATGGCTGGAGGCCTCAGAGAATGAGGCATGGCGTCAGGGGAGGTATGCATTCTGTTCCCGGCATGGTATCCTTCTGACCGATACCGGCTGCCTGGCGTGTCATGATATGTCAGAAAACCCTCCACTATAACACCAGGCTTTTGGGTTATGATATGATTATGATATTAAACCGGAGGCAATTGACATGATAAATACTTACTCAACTTCCGATGTGGCAAAGCTTATCGGAATCCATCCCAACACAGTACGGCTTTACGAGGACCTGGGGCTGATTACGAGGCCGGAGCGAAAAACCAACGGTTACCGGGTATTCACGGATTACCACCTGATCCAGTTTCGGATCGCGCGTCTGGCCTTTCAGGTTGAAGTCCTTCAGAACGGCCTGCGGAAACAGGCTGCTGCAATTGTAAAGTCGTGTGCATCCGGTGACATGGATAAGGCGCTGTACCTCACTGATCTCTATCTGAGACAGATCAGCGAAGAAAAACTGAATGGGGAGACGGCCATACAGATTGCCGGACAGATCCTTTCCGGGCGTACGCGTATTTCCGACGACCTGCTTCTCACGAGATCACAGGCCGCCCTTTCCCTGCACATCACCGTGGACACGCTGCGCAACTGGGAGCGCAACGGACTGCTGGAGGAAGCAAAAAACCAGAATGGACGCCGCGTTTACACCTCCCGCGATCTGGAACGGCTGATTATCATCAAATCCCTTCGCTGCGCCAACTACTCTCTTTCCGCCATCCTGCGGATGCTGTCTGCACTGTCCCTCAATCCGGAGGCCAGTATCCGTGATGCCATCGATACACCGAGGCCGGATGACGACATTCTGACCGCCTGTGACCACCTTCTTACTTCTCTGGAGCAGGCAAGAGACAACGCGGAACAGATCATTATACTTTTATCAGTACTGAAAAAATCAGAATCAGTCAACCCACACGCGGGAACATAAAGGAGCACTGGCGATTTTCCGGCTCCATGTCAGCCGGACAAATAAAGCCACGGAATGACAGGATTTTATTCCGTTTATGCGTTACTATCATTATAGTCACTGCACGTAAGCATCCAAACGACAGACGTGAAGTGCTCATAACCAGGAGGCAGGAACAATGGAATGGACAGAAAGTTTAAAACGTTCAATTAATTTTATGGAAAACCATCTTTTGGAGGATATCAGCCCCAACGATGTGGCCGCAGAGGTACATATCTCGTCGTTTTATCTCCAGAAAGGCTTCAGCATCATGACCGGCTACTCCATCGGAGAGTATATCCGATACCGCAGGCTGTATCTGGCCGCACTGGATGTCATCGCCGGAAGCGCTAAGGTAATCGATCTGGCTTACCGGTACGGATACGACACACCTGAGAGCTTCACAAAGGCATTCAGCCGTTTTCACGGAGTTTCGCCGGCGCAGATGAAGAAAACTTCCAATAAAATCCACACGTTTTTGCCTTTAAAAATAACCGTTTCGGTACAAGGAGGAAATGACATGGATTATGCAGTAGAAAAGATGAATGTATTTTCGGTAATCGGCTATGAATACGAGGTTCGTTATGACGATTCCTATCAGACAATTCCGAAACTTTGGGATCAGTTCTGTGAGCACTCCGACCGCGGAGATAATTCGCCCGAAGTGCAGCAGGCAATTGACATCTGTAAAATCGGGGAATTCGGTATCTGCATGGACGATAATCCCGGCGGAGGCACCTTTCACTATCTGATTGCCGGCCATTACAACGGAGGCCCTGTTCCCGAGGGTATGAAGGTATTCGAGATTCCCGCTGCGGAGTGGGCAAAATTCCACTGCACCGGACCGCTTCCCGGCTCCCTGCAGGCAGTCAACACAAAGATTTTCAAGGAATGGCTTCCCGCAACCCGGACTATGAGTTTTCCATGAATATGAATATCGAATGGTATTCCATGAGCGACTGCAGTCAGCCGGATTATGAAAGTGAAATCTGGATTCCTGTGAAACGTAAATAAGTCTTTCCAGTATAGCAGCTATATTTAGCAGCAGAATTTTTCAGCAGACAGCAGCAGAGAAAGGGACAGTCCTGTTAAGGTCCGTCCCTTTCTCTGTTTCATTCGACTCACTCCGCTGATATCAGTACCCATCATTCTCGTACACTATGATAATATTCTCGTTATTCCTGCGACCTTCATCCCTCAAAGCTCTCTAAGAATTCCCTTGATTCCACCGCATTTTCCGGTGTGCTGTCCTCGATCGTCATCTGAATATACGGCTTTTCCTTCCGCACAAAATCCATGATCGTATCGTATTTCATAATTCCGGTACCCGGAGCACCGGAAACGATTCTATCCTCTTCCACGACGAAATCTTTCATGTGCAGAACCGCGGTGTACTCTCCCAAATCCTGAATCGCCTGAGTAAAGACAGACTCATAATCCCTGCTATTTTCCACAGAAAGAAGATTGACCGGATCCAGAATGATCTGGAGGTTAGGAGAATTGATCTCCTTCAGAACCCGAAGCGCCTGTTTCGAATCGTAAACAATGTGACTCCAAACCGGTTCGATAGCAAGAATAACGCCAAACTTTTCTGCACACGCTACTACCGGGCGAACATTCGTTATAAATGTCTGAAGCGCCTCTTCCGTATGGCAGGCCGGTTCAAAGTGGTAATCCGCGTTGGGAGCCCCCGTCTCTGTTCCCACCACACTGCATCCTAAAATAGAAGCAAACCGAATATGGGCAAAGTACCGTTCCTGTATCTTCCTTAATTCTTCCGGATCCGGATGGGCAAGATTCAAATAGCAGCCCAGCACTGCGATGTCCACATCGTACTTTGCAAACATCTTTCTTAAATATGCAGCGTACCCGGGTGTCAGCGCTGAATTGGCAACAGAGTGTTCCGTCACCGTCTTTGCAAGCGCCAGATGGCCGCAGGTAAACCCCTGTTCATGTGCTCTCATAACTCTCTGTTCCAGTGTTCCTGGTTCAATATCGTGTAACCGAATTCCTATCTGCAACTTCGTTTCCTCCTTATCATGAACACACTGCGTGTTCTCTCTATACCTCTTCAAAATAATCAATATTGCTCATAATAAACGCATCGCCCTTCTGTCCGGTAATGGTTACATTTTTACAGATCAGCGTATCCACATTCATCACGGTAAATCCCTGTCTGGAGCAGGCCTCCACCCCTTCCATCATAGCTGGAACGCCTTCCCTGGCCTGTTCCGCAAAGGAGATCTCCACATTTTCCAGTTCAATCTTACGGATCTTCTGCTCCGGCAGACCGCAGAGGAAAGAAGCCGCCACATGGCAGTCCGATGCTTTAATATCTTTAAAGGACAGGTTTTTAATCTCCGGTGTCCGCTCGTCTACCGGCAGAGCTTCCCTGCACTGCACGTAATCCGTCCTTCCATCCGGATCACAGAAATAGAAGCTGTTGACCACAAATGGAGTCATGACATTCTCCATGATTATATGTTGAAAGGAAATATCAGACAGCACCGAATCCCTTCCCCTTCCGCGCCTGGTTTTCACCCGGAGACCTCTGTCAGTGCACCGGAACAGACAGTCCTTCACCTGCACCGCCTTTACACCGGCTCCGACCTCGCTTCCCACCGTAACCGCACCATGGCCATTTTCCATCAGGCACTGGCGAATCTCAATATTCTCCGAAGGAGTCTTATAGCGGCGCCCCATATAGATTTTCCCTGACTTTATGGCAATGCAGTCATCACCGAGGGAAAAATGCAGCCCTGCAATCTCCACATCTCTGCACGATTCCGGATCCAATCCGTCTGTATTGGGCGAGTCCGCAGGATTCCTAATATCCAGATCCAAAAAACGCAGTCCCTGGCTGAAATACGGATGAAGTACCCAGGTGGGGCTGTTCTTCAGATGAAATCCCTGAAGCGTGATGCTCTTACACCTCTCCAGAAATACCATACGCGGCCGGAAAGCTCCCCGCATTGTTCCCACATCGTTCCACCAGTTCTCAAAGGAAGCCTGGCCGTCCACCAGTCCCTCTCCATAGATTACCACATCTTCCACTTCAATTCCATTGATAATTCCAGCAAACATAGGAAGAGGATTTCCCTCCCACGTCCCTAAGTTATAATCCTCTGTCTCATCGCAGCTTTCAATCATACCTGGAAATCTTGGATATCTGAAGCGGTCGGTATCCGCCGCCAAAACAGCTCCGGCTGCCAACTCCAGCCTGATATGACTTTTTAAAAACAGACTGGTAATCCGGTATACTCCCTTTGGTATCAGCACGCGTCCATTCTTCGGACATGCCAGAATCGCCGCCTGTATAAATCCGGTATCATCCTGTATCCCGTCACCCTTTGCTCCGACCTCTTTGACATTGAGAGTCACGAATTCATAATCCGTACGGAAAACGGTTCTCGCCTCTTCCCCATCCCGCTTTAAGCATACCTCATACTCCGTATCCGGCCTTAATCCAAACAGACTGAAAATCACCCGGTTTGTCCTCTTATAAAGGCTCCCGTTTATGTAAATCTCTCCCTCAGTATCAAATTCAAAAATCCGGCCCGCCTCTGTCTCCAATGTCGCTGACCGGGCGGTCATACAAATCACCTTTAGCTCCATGTTCTTCATCCTCGCATATCAACAGACCATTTTTCCCTGTCTTTTTCAAAGACCAGGTATTGTGCCTTCAGCATATTCCCAAGTCCATCTTCCTGTTCCTGCTGTTCTTCGAAGCGTCTCCAGATCCGGAGTCCAGCCTCTCCATATTTTTCACGGTTTAATATCCCCATGTTGCACGCCTTTAAAACTGCGTAGCCAGCCCAGGCCCTTTCGTTATTCTGATGCGCTTCCGCACTATGTACTTCCATACTTTGTACTTCCACGGTTTGTACTTCCACAGTTTGTACTTCCGTGTTTTGAACTTCTGCCAGCATTTCCTGGCGGACTGCCTGCTTAAACAAATCACACAACGCCCTGTAGTATTCATAGATTTCCATCGACATCCGATCAATTGTATCAATCAGTGCGGCAGCCTCCTGACCTGACCATGCCTCTTTTCTCTCAAAAAACGCCGCGATCTCTCCATAGTGGGCTTTCTTATTAAATAAAGTATCATACTCCGCATAAAAAGGCATGGCCGTCTCACTTATCACTTCTTCCCCACTCACCAGCCGGTTAAACACAAGATCTGCGGCATTCCGGTATTCCTGTTTCCCAGTCTGCCTCAGTGCAAACAGATATGCTCCGGCTTCCCTCCCGGAGAGAAGGTTTTTGCCCGCCGGCAGACCGGTCCTGTTGATTCGTTCCAGAACACGATCCCCATACCCGGCTGCACCCGTTGCCTGGTACATCTGCATCAAACCGGACAGCTCATAGATATCTTCCATGATTTTACATCTCCTCATCGTTCATTCCCGCGGCATAACAGGGCTCAACTCATATTCTATGCCCAATTATGTAATCGCTTACATCTCTGTTTTTTATTTCAATTCAGTAAAATAACTGCATTTTTAGTTTATCATTATTACCAAATGCTGTCAATGTGTAAGCGCTTACGCACGAAAATAAATTACATTTTCCTTTTCCACAGCCGGATCGTCTCGACAGCGGTCCTTGTATACCGGGAAACTTCCTCATCCATTTTCAATCAAAAAGGAGAATCCCCGCCGCCTCCATACACCAAACACCGTGTATCGTCTGCGGGAATTCTCCCAAACCCTTTTACCCGATTCTACTAATCTTACAGTCCGCCGACCGGCAAACCTATGCTCCGCAGATTACCGAACCAGCATTCTGCTGATCTGATACTGATCCTCCGGAATATCCTTGTGCATATTCAGCGCTTCCTGAATATCGAAATCTACGTATTCGCCATGCTTGTAAGCCACGATACGGTTGCTTTCGCCCTTGCAGAGAAGCTCAACCGCCTTCGCACCCATGATGGAAGCGTAAACTCTGTCCTTGCAGGTAGGCGCGCCGCCACGCTGCATGTGGCCCAGAATCGTTGCTCTCGTCTCAATGCCGGTTGCCGCCTCGATTCTCTTCGCCATGGAAGAAGAATGGCCGATGCCCTCCGCGTTGATGATGATATGATGCTTCTTGCCGCGTTTTCTGTTCTCGATAATGCGGTTAATCAGCGCCTGCTCGTCGCCGTCGTAACGCTCCGGAAGAAGAATATCCTCCGCTCCGTTGGCGAAGCCGCACCACAGAGCAATGTAACCGGCGTTGCGTCCCATAACCTCAATGATACTGCAGCGCTCATGGGAAGTAGATGTATCACGCACCTTGTCGATGGCCTCCATCGCCGTGTTCACAGCAGTATCAAAGCCGATGGTGTAATCGGTACATGCGATATCCAGGTCGATGGTTCCCGGAAGTCCTATGGTATTAATTCCAAGTGCGGAAAGCTTTCCCGCTCCGCGGAAGGAACCGTCACCGCCGATTACCACCAGGCCGTCAATCCCATGCTTCTTACAGATATCGGCGCCCTTTTTCTGGCCCTCAGCCGTTGTGAACTCCTGGCATCTGGCTGTATAGAGAATCGTACCGCCGCGGTGAATAATGTCCGACACGCTGGTACTCGTCATATCAACAATTTCTTCCTGCAGAAGGCCCGCGTATCCTCTCATGATGCCCTTTACTTCTAATCCTTTATGGATAGCCGTCCTGACAACCGCACGGATTGCCGCATTCATACCCGGTGCGTCACCGCCGCTGGTTAATACGCCGATCGTCTTTACTTGTTTTGCCATAGTAACTTCCTCCTGTTTCTGAACATCTTTTATTGTAAACTGTCTTCGTTCTTACCAAATCATACAAATTGTATTCTAATTCATTTTCCTTATCTTTTCAACTGTTTTTTCTACAACCTTGACATTTTTTTCACCAAGTTTTTCAGTCAAAACAGAGACAAGTTCATTGGAAGCACTTACATTTCTATTGGCCGGTAAAACCTTTTTCGCCCGCTCCTTTTCCAGATAAATGATCACGGTGTCATTTCCTTCCGACTCTTTCAATTCTGAAAGGATTTCGGCCTCTCTGGCCATGTAAACGTCTTTGTCGGGGAACTTCAGCCACAGCTCCTTTGGAAGGCTCTGGAAGGGGATTACGCGCTCACAGATGACCTTTCCCACCGGATCGTCACCGATAGAAGCGCGGCCCTGGATAAAGACCTTGGCATCTTCCACAAACAGCTCCCTTTTGCTCTCATAATCCTTTGGAAATACGATTACCTCCACAGATCCGACTAAATCCTCCAGTGTGAGAAACGCCATCAGCTTGTTGTTTCTTGTCGTCTTCACCGTCTTCCCTGTGATCATGCCGCCGATGGTCACATACGTGCCATCCTGGACACGGGCCGCTTCCGTCTCCTCATCCACTATGAAATCTATGGTAACCGCGGTGATATTATTCCTCCAGGTGGCCTCATAGGCCTCCAGCGGATGGCCGCTTACGTAGATTCCCAGCGCCTCCTTCTCAAAGGCCAGAAGCTCCTCCTTCGGAAATTCTCCCACATTGGGGAAGGTAATCTGGTACCGTGTCTTCTCTTCCTCGCTGGCAATGTCGAACAGCGTCAGCTGCCCTTCCATGGAGTTCTTCTTCTCCTTGCTCCTCTGGTCCAGAAGCTCCGGCGCCACCAGGACCTTCTGCTTCCTGGTTCCGGGAAGGGTATCCAGCGCACCCGACTTGATGAAGTTCTCCAGCGTCCTCTTGTTGACCTCCTTATTGCTCATGCGGTCCACAAAATCCTCGATGGAGGTGAAAAGCCCGTTGCTCTCCCGCTCTGAGACGATCAGCTCCACGACGGATTTGCCGACGCTCTTGATCGCCGAGAGGCCGTAGCGGATCGCGCCTCCGGAAACCGAGAAGCCGCTCTCCCCTTCATTGATATCTGGCGGAAGGATGGAGATCCCCATCTGCCGGCAGCTTAAAATGTATTCCGATACCTTGGTCACATTATCCATGACCGAGGTCAGCAGGGCCGCCATATATTCCTGCGGATAGTAGTATTTTAAGAAAGCGGTCTGATAAGAAACCACGGCATAAGCCGCCGCGTGGGACTTATTGAATGCATACTTTGCAAAATCAATCATCTCATCGTAGATATGATTGGCAATCTTCTCATCGATCCCGTTGGCTATACAGCCCATAACACCCTCTTCCGGATTTCCGTAAACGAAATTCTGGCGTTCCTTTTCCATGACCGACGTCTTCTTTTTCGACATGGCTCTTCGAACCAGGTCACTCCGGCCCATGGTATATCCGGCCAGATCCCGCACAATCTGCATAACCTGTTCCTGGTAGACGATACAGCCGTAGGTCGGGCTTAAGATCGGTTCCATCTGAGGGCAGTCATACGTCGCGGACGAGGGATCATTCTTTCCCTTTAAGTATTTGGGAATGAAATCCATAGGGCCCGGACGATAGAGGGAAATACCGGCAATGATGTCCTCAAGGCTCTGAGGCTTTAACTCCTTCATGAAGCTCTTCATCCCCGAACTCTCCAGCTGGAACACGCCGTCATCCTTTCCTGTTCCGATGGATTCCAGCACCGCCTTGTCGTCGTAATCGATATAATCCATATCGAGCGCCACGCCGCGGTTCTTCTCCACAGCCTTCACTGCATTCTGAATAACGGTCAGCGTCCGGAGTCCCAGGAAATCCATCTTCAGAAGCCCCAGTTCCTCCAGCGTGGTCATGGTGAACTGTGTCGTGATCGTACCGTCAGCCGCCTTTGAAAGCGGCACATACTCGTCTACCGAGGTACGGCTGATAACGACTCCGGCCGCATGCATGGAGGTATGCCTTGGCAGGCCTTCAAGACGCATGGACATGTCGATCAAATATTTGACCTCCGGGTCCTCATTATAGGCACTTCTTAAATCCGGGCTCTGTTTTAACGCCTTCTCCAGAGTCATGCCCAGATCACCCGGTATCATCTTCGCAATGGCGTCGCATCTGGCGTAAGGCATGTCCAGAACACGTCCGACGTCGCGCACCACGCCCTTTGCCGCCAGCGTACCGAAGGTGACGATCTGCACCACCTGGTCCTTGCCGTACTTCCTGACCACATAATCGATGACTTCCTGACGCCGCTCGAAGCAGAAGTCCACGTCGATATCAGGCATGGACACACGCTCCGGGTTCAGGAAACGCTCAAACAGCAGATTATACCGGATGGGATCGATATTGGTAATCCCCAGACAGTATGATACGATGCTGCCGGCCGCGGACCCACGCCCCGGACCCACGATGATGTCCTGGGATCTGGCATAATGGATGAAATCCCATACGATCAGGAAGTAATCCACGTATCCCATGGTATGGATCACATCCAGCTCATACTCCAGTCTGGCCTTCAGCGTGCCGTCGTCGTCAGGGTAATGCTTCGCCAGTCCGTCGAAACAGAGCTTGTTTAAATATCCCCAGGAGTCGTAGCCCTCCGGCACATCGTACCGGGGCAGCTTCGTCACGCCGAACTCGATCTCCACATTACAGCGCTCGGCGATATCGTGTGTGTTGTCGATCGCTTCGGCAGCATAGGAGAAGAGTTTTCTCATCTCCTCCTCGGTCTTGCAGTAGTACTGGCCGCCTTCATACCTCATGCGGTTTTCATCGGTTACCTTCTTACCGGTCTGAATACACAGAAGGATATCGTGCGGTGTGGCGTCCTCCGCAAATGTATAATGAATATCATTGGTCGCAACCAGCTTGATGCCGGTCTCCCTGCTCATGCGCAGTAATCCCTGGTTCACCGTGTGCTGCGCCGGAATTCCATGATCCTGCAGTTCCAGGAAGAAATTCCCTTCCCCGAAAATCTGCTGGTAGCGGAGCGCCGCATTCTTTCCCTGCTCGTACATACCTCGCTCGATATAGCGCTGTACCTCGCCGGCCAGACAGGCGCTGAGAGCGATGATGCCCTCATGGTACGTCTCCAGCACTTCATAATCAACACGGGGTTTATAATAAAATCCATCGACAAAGCCCTTGGACACGATCTTCATCAGGTTCTGATAACCCTGGTTGTTCTCGGCCAACAGCACCAGATGATAGTAGCGGTCCTCCCCGTTCGTGGTTTCTCTGTCAAATCTGGAACCGGCCGTCACATATACCTCGCATCCGATGATGGGTTTGATTCCCACCTCTCTGGCCGCCCGGTAGAAATCGATCACGCCGTACATGACGCCATGGTCCGTGATAGCCATGCTGTCCATGCCCAGCTCTTTTGCCCTCGCCGTCAGCTCCTTAATCTTACAGGAGCCGTCTAAAAGGCTGTATTCCGTATGGACGTGTAAATGTGTAAATGCCACGTTTCTAGTCTCCTTTGTTTTATCTCTTATATCTCGTCAAAATTATTTTAACATATCCTATTCGTTTATTATAGCATATTTTTTATTTACGCGCGGGATTTTTCATTCAGGGGATATATAAC